>NZ_JAODZG010000012.1:0-96019 GCF_029835135.1 Stenotrophomonas sp. GD04145
GCGCAGCGGTGCGGATAACACCGGGCCATGCCCGGCGGGCGCAGCGGGACCCTGCTCATCCCACGATGCGCAGCACGTCATCCAGCAATGCGGCAGCAGTGACTTCCGCGCCCGCTCCCGGCCCCTGGATCAGCAACGGCTGGGTGCGATAGCGGTCGCTGTGGATGGCGACGCGGTTGTCGGTGCCCGCCCCCTGCGCCAGTGGATGATCGGCCGGCAGTTCACGCAGCCCCACCTGTGCGCCGTCAGCGTCGACCCGGCCGACGAAGCGCAGAACACGGCCGCTGTCCGTCGCCTGCTGCCAGCGCGCCCGCAGCGGTGCGTCCAGCTGCTCCAGTTCGGCCAATGCGTCGTCCAGCGGCAGCGCAGCCAACGCCGAAGGCACCAGTGAATCCACGTGCACCTGTGCGGCATCCAGCGCCAGTCCGCTGCTGCGCGCCAGAATCAGCAGCTTGCGCCGCACATCCTCGCCGGACAGATCCAGGCGCGGATCCGGTTCGGTGTAACCCGCGGCCAGCGCCTCGCGCACTGCAGCCGAGAACGGCGAACGGCCGTCATAGCGATGGAACAACCAGGCCAGGGAACCGGACAACACCCCCTCGATCGCGTGGATGTGATCCCCCCCGGCCACCAGCGCGCGCAGGCTGCTCAACAGCGGCAGTCCCGCCCCCACGGTGGCACTGTCGCCGTACCGGGCGCCGCTGTCGGCGCAGCTCTCGGCGATGGCCTTCGCGCGTGACAGCTGCCCGCCCCGGCCCAGCTTGTTGGCCGTCACTACATGCACCCCGCGCGCCAGCCACTGCGCATGGCGGGCGGCCACGTCTTCGCTGGCGGTGGCATCAACCACCACATCGCCACGCTCCAGCCCTTCGGCACCGGCCCACGGTGGCACGCTCTGGCCGCCACGCGGTGCGCGCCGCGCCAGTTCGAGCGGCAGGGCCAGATCGCGGTCAATGGCCAGCGCAGTACGCGAGTTGGCCAGCCACTGCACGCTGGGCAGTTCCAGGCCGCGCGCCTGCAGGGCCTGGTAGCGCTGCACGAACGCAGAGCCCACCGTCCCGGTGCCCAGCAGTGCCAGGCGACCGCCGCCCAGCGCCGGAATCTCGGCAGCCAGCGCGCTCATGCGTCCACCACCTGTTTGCGACGTGCGGCAGCGTCGATCACCGCTTCGGCGCGGGCCAGCGCCGCACCCAGATCGGCCAGCAGGTCGCGCTCGGCCTCGATGCCGACCGACAGGCGCAGCAGCCCTTCGCTGATGCCGGCGGCAGCACGCGCCTCAACGCTCATCGCTGCGTGGGTCATGGTCGCCGGATGCGCGACCAGGCTTTCCACGCCGCCCAGCGATTCGGCCAGGGTGAAGCAGCGCAGTCCATCGACAAACACGCGCACGGCAGCGTGCGGATCCTCGCCGGCGCAGTCGGCCAGCTCGAACGACAGCATCGCGCCGAAGCCGCTCTGCTGGCGTGCGGCGATGGCATGACCGGGATGGTCGGCCAGGCCGGGGTAATACACCCGGGCCACGGCGGGGTGCGCGTCCAGCAGCGCGACGATCGAGGCCGTGTTCTCCTGGTGCACACGCAGGCGTGCATCCAGCGTGCGCAGGCCGCGCAGAGTCAGGAAAGCATCGAAGGGAGAGCCGGTCAGCCCGAGTGCGTTGCCCCACCACACCAGCTGTTCGTGCAGCGCGGGATCACGTGCGATCACCGCACCGCCGACGACATCGCTGTGGCCGTTGATGTACTTGGTGGTCGAATGCAGCACCAGGTCGGCACCGAAGGAGAGCGGCTGCTGCAGCGCCGGCGACAGGAACGTATTGTCGACCGCCACCAGCGCCCCGGCCTTGTGCGCCGCCTCGATGACGAAGCGCAGGTCGGTGATGCGCAGCAGCGGGTTGGACGGGGTTTCCACCAGCACCAGCCGTGGCTGGGTGGCCAGGGCCTGCGCCAGCGTGCGCGGGTCGGTGAGGTCGGCGGTGACCAGTTCGAAATGCCCCTTCTTCGCCAGCGCGTTGAACAGGCGCCAGCTGCCGCCGTAGGCATCGTGCGGTACCACCAGCGTGTCGCCCGGCTGCAGCAGGGCATTCAGCACCAGGTTGATGGCGCCCATGCCGGTAGCGGTGACCACGCCACCGGCTCCGCCTTCCAGTTCGGCCAGTGCTTCGCCCAGCAGGTCGCGCGTCGGGTTGCCACTGCGCGTGTAGTCGTACTGGCGCTTGTTGCCGAAGCCTTCGAAGCTGAAGTTCGACGACAGCACGATCGGTGGAGTGACCGCGCCATGGGCGGTGTCACGATCGATGCCGGCGCGGACGGCGGCAGTGGTGCGACAACAGGACGGCTCGGCGGCGTGCAGGCTCATGCGGACTCTCCAGAAGTGCGGAAGGCGGTAGCGAGGATCGCGTCGATGCGATCGGTTTCTTTGAGGAAGGCGTCGTGGCCGTATGGGGAGCGCAGCACGCGCAGGCTGCCGCGCGGACCCAGCCCCTCGACCAGGCCGACCAGGTCGGCCAACGGCACCAGCCGATCGCCTTCCACGGCCACCACCACGGTTGGCGGCAGGATGGCGGTGGGATCCACGCGATGCAGGTCGATCGATTCGGACAGGCGCAGGTAGGCGGTCACCGGGGTGCGCGCGACGTACTGCGCGCCCGCCGCGTCGAGGTAGTCCTCGGCGGCCACACGGACGCGGCCGTTGACCACCTCGGGCGGAGCGTCGAAGCGCTCGCCGAACTCTTCCGGCGTGCGGTAGCTGAGCATCGCGAACTGCCTGGCCAGTGCCAGGCCATGGTCTTCACCGCATTGCAGCTGTCCCAGGGCGACCGCCCGGCGCTGCAACGCACGCCACGCCGCGGCATAGGGGTGCGGACGGTGCGCACCACTGGCCAGCACCAGCTGGCGCACGCGGGCGCGATGGCGGACAGCGAACTGCTGCCCCACCAGGGCGCCATAGGAGTAGCCGACAAACGCCTTCAGTGTGCGGATGCCCAGGTGATCCAGCAGCAGGGCCAGTGCGTCGGCCTGGTCGGCCGTGTCGATCGGCACGTCCAGCGCGCCATCCGCACCGATGAAGTCGAACGCCAGAACGCGCAGCTGCTGCGGATCGAGCGTGCGGCCACTGCCAACCAGTTCCTCGGCCCAGCCCTTCTCGGCGAACTGCGCGTTGGACGCCACATGGCGATGGGCGGAGATGCCGCCAGCCAGTACCACCACCGGTGCATCGACCGGTCCCACCCATTCGTAGCGAACGCGTACCGGGCACGCGCCGGCGTGGCGCATCGACAGCACCGCGGCGAACTCGCCGCGCTCGGCGTGCACGCGGTCTTCGACCGGCACGCTGACGGGGACAAAGGGTTCGGGGCGAAGCGTGGTGCTGGGGGCGAAGCTCATGGCGGGATCCGTTAGGGGAATCGGCCATCGAGCCTTCGCGGGGCTCGCGTTCGAGATGCACCTGCGGTGCATGGTTCGAACCATCTTCCGGTGGACGCCACGGTCCCCGCAGGATTTGGCACCTACGCCGGCACTTGCGCGCCTGCGGGCTGCCCCGGCTTCAAAGGGCCTGTCCCTCTGCCGGTCTCGATGGTGGAGCCACGATGCCATCGCTTTCCGCCCATGTCAATCCCTTCATGCGGATAAAGCGATGAATGCCCGGAGCGATCGCTGCGGCCCACCTTTCGCGGATCAGGTACAGTCGCGGCGGTCCCCCTGTCCGGAACGCCCGATGCCGCGCCTGCCCTTGTCCTGCCTGCTGCTGCCGCTGCTGGTCAGCACCACCGCCGGAGCTGCCGACTGGCGGCAGGGCTGGGGCCTGGTGCCCTCACCGGCCCCCGCCCCCGGCACGCAGGGCATTGGCCAGGCGGTCCCCATGGCGCAGCTGCGGCTGCAGCAGGTGGGCGAATACTGGCAGGCCCGGATCGACAACACCCTGGCCGGCCCATTACAGGTTGAACTGCGCGCTGGACCCGGGCGCCCCATCGAGGGCCTGCCGGTACGGTCGCTGGTGCAGGGCGACAGCAGCTTCGTGGTCGGTCACCTGCCCTCGCCCGTGGGCGGCAGCACGCTCGACGTACGTCTGCAGTCGGTACCGGGTCGTCCCGACGCCCGCGCCGAAGACGTGGCCTACCGCCTGCCGTTCGACGCCGCACGCCTGCGCGTGGACCAGGCGCCGCAGGGCCGGTTCAGCCACGATGACGAGGAGAACCGCGACGCCGTGGACTTCGCCCTGCCCGAGGCGACGCTGGTGCTGGCCGCGCGCGAGGGAACCGTGATGCAGATCCAGGACGGCTTCCGTGGCAACGGCCAGGACCGCGAGCGCGACGGCGGCAGGGCGAATTTCATCCGTGTCCTGCACAGCGACGGCAGCATGGCGCTGTACGGCCATCTGCAGGCAGGCGGCATGCGCGTGCGTCGTGGCCAGGCCGTGCAGGCCGGACAGCCGATCGGCCTGTCCGGCAACAGCGGCTACAGCAGCGCCCCGCACCTGCATTTCGTGGTGCAGGTCAACCGCGGCATGGCGCTACGCTCGGTACCCGTGCGCATCTTCGCCTCCCAGGGACAGCTGCAGTTCGCCCGCCAGGGTGATGCCGAGGGCGCGGCCGGGCGCTGACCGGCCACGGCCGGTATAATCAGGCGCTTATCTCTTTGAAAAGCGCCCCGGGCGGGCGCCACTGCCATGTCCGAAGTCGCCACCGAAGCGTCGCGTCGCCGCACCTTCGCCATCATCTCCCATCCTGACGCCGGCAAGACCACGCTGACCGAAAAGCTGCTGCTGTTCGGAGGCGCGATCCAGATGGCCGGTTCGGTCAAGGGCCGCAAGGCGGCCCGCCATGCCACCTCCGACTGGATGGCGCTGGAGAAGGAACGCGGCATCTCCGTCACCTCCTCGGTGATGCAGTTCCCGTACGAAGGCAAGATCGTCAACCTGCTCGACACCCCCGGCCACGCCGACTTCGGCGAGGACACCTACCGCGTGCTGACCGCGGTGGACTCGGCACTGATGGTGATCGACGTGGCCAAGGGCGTGGAAGAGCGCACCATCAAGCTGATGGAAGTGTGCCGCCTGCGCGACACCCCGATCATGACCTTCATCAACAAGCTCGACCGCGAGGGCAAGGATCCGATCGAACTGCTGGATGAAGTGGAAACCGTGCTGGGCATCCAGTGCGCGCCCGTCACCTGGCCGATCGGCATGGGCCAGCGCCTGAAGGGCGTGGTCCACCTGCTGACCGGCGAGGTGCACCTGTACGAACCGGGTCGCAACTTCACCCGCCAGGATTCGACCATCTTCCCGTCGATCGACGCTCCCGGCCTGGCCGAGAAGATCGGCGCACAGATGCTGGCCGACCTGCGCGATGAACTGGAGCTGGTGCAGGGCGCCAGCCATCCGTTCGACCTGCAGGCCTATCGCGAGGGCAAGCAGACGCCGGTGTTCTTCGGTTCGGGCGTGAACAACTTCGGCGTGCAGCCCCTGCTGGACTTCTTCGTCGAGCACGCGCCATCGCCGCAGGCACGCGCCACCACCGGCCGCGAGATCGCCCCGGAAGAGAGCAAGCTGACCGGCTTCGTGTTCAAGATCCAGGCCAACATGGACCCGCAGCACCGCGACCGCGTCGCCTTCATGCGGGTGTGCTCGGGCCGCTTCAGCGCGGGCATGAAGACCTTCCACGTGCGCACCGGCAAGGAGATGAAGCTGGCCAACGCCCTGACCTTCATGGCCAGCGACCGTGAAATCGCCGCCGAGGCCTGGCCGGGCGATGTGATCGGCATCCACAACCACGGCACCATTTCCATCGGCGATACCTTCACCGAAGGCGAGGCCGTCACCTTCACCGGCATCCCCAACTTCGCCCCGGAGCTGTTCCGCCGTGCGCGCCTGCGCGATCCGCTCAAGCTCAAGCAGCTGCAGAAGGGCCTGGCCCAGCTCTCCGAAGAGGGCGCGACCCAGTTCTTCCGGCCGCTGACCAGCAACGATCTGATCCTGGGTGCGGTGGGCGTGCTGCAGTTCGACGTGGCCGCTTACCGCCTGAAGGACGAGTACGGCGTGGAAGCCACCTTCGAGCCGGTCAGCGTCACCACGGCGCGCTGGATCCACTGCAGCAACGAGAAGAAGCTGGAAGAGTTCCGCGAGAAGAACGCACTGAACCTGGCGCTCGACGCCGCCGGCCATCTGGTCTATCTCGCGCCGACCCGGGTCAACCTGCAGCTGGCGCAGGAGCGCGCGCCCGACGTGCGCTTTGCCGCCACCCGCGAGGCCGCGCACACCCTAACCGCTGGCTGAATCCGGCCAGTCAGGACATCGGACTTCCGTGTGGAGGCGGGCGTGCATGCGCCCGCCATCGCGGCGATGATAGGGGGGCGCGGGTCCCCCTCCCCGCGAATGATGCCTACGCCATGTCCTCGACTTCCGTTGCTTCGATCCGCGAAGAAATCGCCAGTGCGCTGACCCACGGTCTCGGCGCCGTACTGGCGCTCGGTGCGGGTGCCGTGCTGATCACCCTGGCCGCCATCTACGGCGATGGCTGGCAACTGGCAGGTGCGATCGTGTTCGGCATCGCGCTGCTGCTGCTGTACACCGCCTCCACCCTCTACCACGCCATCCAGCATCCGGTTGCCAAGGGCAGGCTGAAGGTCTTCGACCACTGCGCGATCTATGTACTGATCGCCGGTACCTATACGCCGTTCACGCTGATCGGCCTGCGTGGCCCGTGGGGCTGGGGTCTGTTCGCCGCGATCTGGACGCTGGCCCTGGCCGGCGTGGTGTTCAAGCTGTTCTATACCGGCCGCTTCAAGCGCCTGTCCACCGCCATCTACGTGGCCATGGGCTGGCTGGTGATCGTCGCGGTCAAGCCCATGCTGGCCTCCATCGATGGCTGGACGCTGGGCTGGCTGCTGGCCGGAGGTATCTCCTACACGCTGGGAACCTACTTCTATCACCGCGAATCGATCCCCTATTCGCATGCGATCTGGCACCTGTTCGTGATCGGCGGCAGTGTCTGCCACTTCGTCGCGGTGACCATGCAGGTGCTGTAGATATCCGTGCCACACGCGTTCCTGTGCACACCGCGCACATGAACGCTTCGCGCTGCGTCCACCCGCGCAGGGCAACCATGGCAGCGTGAATGCGACTGCCTCCCCTGCTCCGCCGCGTCCGTCGCGCTGGCGCTTCCGCCGCCCTGGCCCGCGAGGCCAGCGCTGGCTGGCGGTGCTGGTGTTCCTGCTGGCGGCCATCCTGGTATTGATCGCGCTCTGGGACTGGAACTGGTTCAAGGGGCCGGTCGAGCGGGCGGTACAGGCGCGGACCGGCCGCGTGCTGCAGATCGGCCACCTGGATGTCGACCTCGGCCGTACCAGCACGATCCGCGCCGACACCGTCACGTTCGCCAATGCGTCATGGGCGAAGCAGCCGAACATGGCCAGTGCCGACCGGGTCGAAATCGACCTGCGGGTGTGGCCCCTGCTGCGGGGCAGCGTGCAGCTCCCCGAGATCCGCCTGACCCGTCCCGACGTGCTGCTGGAAACCGCCCCACGCAAGGGCGAGCCGGGCAACTGGGATTTCCTGGGTGACAGCCGCGGCGGCGCCACGCCCCAGCTCAAGCGGCTGCGTATCGATGACGGCCGCCTGCAGTTCATCGACGCGGCGGGTCGCACCGACATCCATGTCAATGTGCGTAGTGGCCGGCCCAGGCAGGCGGATGCCGCGCCGCCCCTGCTGGTGCAGGGCAAGGGCCGTTGGCAGGGCAATCCTTTCACCCTTCGCGGCGGCACCGAATCTCCGCTGGAACTGACCGACAGCGATCATCCCTTCCGCATCCATCTTGATGGGCGTGCAGGTGCCACCCATGCCGTCGCCCGTGGCACCCTGACCAATCCCTTCCAGCTGCAGGTGCTCGACCTCGCTTTCGCGCTCAGTGGCCAGGATCTGGCCGACCTGTATCCCCTGCTGGGCATCGCCATTCCGCCTTCGCCGCCTTATGCCCTGGAGGGGCGCCTGAAGCGCGACCATAACGTGTGGCGCTACGAGCAGTTCACCGGCAAGGTCGGCGACAGCGATCTCGGCGGCAATGTGAAGTTCGAAACAGGTGGTGCGCGCCCGCGCCTGACGGCCACGCTGGAGTCCCGCCGGCTGGACTTCGACGACCTGGCCGGCTTTGTCGGCGCCCCTCCCAGAACCGGTGGCGGCGAGACCGCCAACGCCGAGCAGAAGGCCGAGGCCGCACGCGTGGCGGCGCGTACCAGGGTGCTGCCGGACACGCCGTACAATCTCGGCAAGCTGCGCGCGATGGATGCCGATGTGCGCTGGAAGGCACATCGCATCAACGCACCATCGCTGCCGCTTGACGATATGGATGCGCATCTGCTGCTGGACGATGGCGTGCTGCGGCTGGACCCGCTGAACTTCGGTGTGGCCGGTGGTGACATCCGCAGCACGATCCGCATGGATGCGCGGCAGCCGCAGATCGCCACCGCGCTCAAGGCCAGCGTGCGCGGCGTGCAGCTGGGACAACTGTTCCCGGATGCGAAGCTGGCCGAGCAGGCCAAGGGCGGCATCGGTGGCGAAATCGACCTCAGCGGCCGCGGCAACTCGATCGCCGCCATGCTGGGCAGCAGCAATGGCGATGTGGGCCTGGCAATGGGACGTGGCCACGTCGGCAATCTGGTGATGGAACTGGCCGGGCTGGACATCACCGAGGCAGTCAAGTTCCTGGTGACCGGCGACAAGCAGATTCCGCTGCGCTGCGCCTTTGCCGACTTCGGCGTACGCGAGGGATTGATGACCAGCCGCACGTTCGCCGTCGATACCACCGACACGCTGATTCTCGGCGAAGGCACCGTCAGCCTGCGCGATGAGTCGCTGGACCTGCTGCTGAAGCCACGGCCGAAGGACCGCAGCATCCTCGTGCTGCGCTCGCCGCTGCACATCGCCGGAACGTTCAAGGATCCTTCGTTCCGCCCGGACTTCAAGGCGCTCGGCGTCCGCGGTGCGGTCGCCCTGGCACTGGGAAGCATCGCGCCACCGGCCGCACTGCTGGCCACGATCGAACTGGGCCCCGGCAAGGACGCCGACTGCGGCGGGCAGTACGCGAAGTAGTAGCGTTTGTTGGATCGCGAATTGAGGGGCACGCGCGGAACGACAAAGTGTTGCCAACCCAGATTGGCCGCTACCCACCGCGCTCGCCGCAATGTATCCAGAAGCGGAGGGCATGGCCGTGCAGGACCGTTGGCGCCATGGATGGCGCCATCGAGCCCCATGGATGGGTTTACGGCGTGTCCTGCACGGCCATGCCCTCCGCCTTCCGGCCCATCAGCAAGGCGCCGCTTTTGCTTTGGCTTTGGCTTCGGCTTCGGCTCCGAACAGCGGGCCGGCGGGCCGGCGGGCCCGCCAGCGAAAACTCATCCCGCCACGATGTACTGCTGCAGCTGGTCCAGCTCGCGGCGCTGTGCATCGATCACCGACTTCACCAGATCGCCGATGGAAATCACGCCCAGCACTTGTCCCCCCTCCACCACCGGCAGATGGCGGATACGGTAATCGGTGACCAGCTGCAGGCAATGTTCGACCTGTTCGCCGGGCGCCACCGTCACCACCTTCGCAGTCATGATCTCGGCTACCGCCGTATCGCGTGAGGAACGATCGCGCAGGACGATCTTGCGGGCGTAATCACGTTCGGACAGGATGCCGACCAGTCGCGGCCCTTCCATCACCAGCACCGCACCAATGCCCTTTTCGGCCATCAGCCGGATCGCATCGATCACCGCCGCGCCGGGCGCGACCGCATGCACTTCAGGGGACTTGCCGTCCAACAGTTGCCGTACCGACGTCATCTGCCTGCCCTCCCAGGGTGGGTTGCACGACGGAGTCTGCCACGGACGATGCTAGCCAGGCGTCAACCAGGTACAGGGGACGCTGCTTGGACTCCTCATACAGGCGCCCCAGGTACTCGCCGATCAGGCCCAGCGCGATCAGCTGCACACCGCCCAGGAACAGGATCACCGCCATCATCGTCGGCCAGCCCGCCACGCGGTCGCCGTACATCGCGGCCTTCACGATCACCCAGACACCGAACACGAAGGCCACCGCCGCAGTGGCCAGGCCCAGATAGGTGGCCGCGCGCAGCGGCACGGTGGAGAAACCGGTGATGCCTTCCAGCGCGAAGTTCCACAGCCGCCACAGGCTGAACTTGCTGCTGCCGGCCACCCGCGGGTGGCGCTGGTACGGCACCGCCACCCGGCGGAAGCCAACCCAGCTGAAAAGCCCCTTCATGAAACGGTGACGCTCACGCATTTCACGCAACGCGCTCAGCGCGCGTGGCGACAGCAGGCGGAAGTCCCCGGTATCGGCGGGAATCGGCGTGCGCGACAGGCGGCCGATCACCCGATAGAACATCGCCGCGGTCGCACGCTTGACCCAGCTCTCGCCCGCGCGCGCGCGGCGCGTGCCATAGACGTTGTCATAGCCCTCGCGCCACCGCTCCACGAACTGCGGCAGCAGCTCCGGTGGATCCTGGCCGTCGGCATCGAGAATCATCGCCGCACCCTCGCGGACGAGATCCAGCCCGGCGGTCAGCGCGGCCTCCTTGCCGAAATTGCGCGACAGCTTCAGCGCCGACACGCGTGGCTCGGACTGCGCCAGCGTGGCGATCACCTCCCAGGTTCCGTCCTGGCTGCCGTCGTCCACGTAAAGGATGTGGCCATCGATGTCCGGCATCGCATCCAGTACCGCGCACAGGCGCGGGTGCAGTACCGGCAGCGCCAGAGCTTCGTTGCAGGCGGCAATGACGACGGTGAGGCGTTCACGGATCATGCCCGGATTGTACGTCGCCAGTTCGCAGCGGCGCAGACGCCCGCCTCAGTCCTCGGCCAGGTACGCAGCGCCGCCCAGCTGCCGGGCCTGGCGCTGGATCCACGCGGCGCGACGCTGTACGTAGGGACCGGGCGAGGCCGCGCTGTAGCGCCGCGGTGCCGGCAACACGGCCGCCAACCGTGCGCTCTCGGCCGGGCTGAGGCGCGCGGCGTCCTTGCCCCAGAAGGTCTTCGCCGCCGCCTGCGCACCGTACACGCCGTCACCGAACTCGGCGATGTTGGCGTACATCTCCAGGATCCGCTGCTTGGGCCACAGCGTTTCGATCAGCACCGTGTACCAGACCTCCAGGCCCTTGCGGATCCAGCTGCGGCCCTGCCAGAGGAACAGGTTCTTGGCCACCTGCTGGCTGATGGTGCTGGCCCCGCGCAGCCGACCGCCCCGCGCGTTGTGGTCACGCGCCTTCTCGATGGCCTGCAGATCGAACCCACTGTGTTCGGGGAAGCGCTGGTCCTCGGCCGCCACCAGCGAGATCGGCAGGCTCGGCGCCATCTGGTCCAGATCCCGCCACTGGTAGTGCAGCCGGTAGGCCCAGTCGCCCGCCCCCAGCGCCTCCCCGTAGCGCCACAGCATCACGCTGGAAATGGGCGGATCCACGAAGCGCAGCACCAGCACCTGCAGGCAGCTGAAGGCCACGAACAGCACCGGCAGCCACAGCAGCCGCTTCCAGTGCCAACGCCGGCGGCGCGGAACGTCCCCGGCCACCTTCACCTTGTCCTGCTCTCCCCCTGCCCCCATTAGTGGTGCATCCTTCTTCTGCCTGGCTGTCGGCACATTATCCGGCAACCACCCCTGTTTCCGCGCGATGTGAGCCGATGACCGCCCAACCTGATTCCCTGATCCGCTTCCTGCTTCCCGACGCGGGTGTCCGCGGCGTACACGTGCGCCTGCAGGCCACCTGGCAGGAAATCCTGTCCCATGCCCATTACCCGGACGCCGCAGCCGAGCTGCTCGGCGAAGCCTGCGTGGCCTCGGCGCTGTTCACCGGCCACACCAAGGTCGACGGCCGCCTGTCCATCCAGCTGCGCAGCAGCACCACGCTGCGCACGCTGTTCGCCGAATGCACCGCCGCCGGCACCCTGCGCGGCATCGCCCAGCTCAGCGAGGGCGCCGACGCGCCGCGCGACCTGTCCAGCCTGGGCGATGACGCCCTCCTCGCCATCACCATCGAGAACCCCGGGCTGGACCCGCGCGAACCGCAGCGCTACCAGAGCCTGGTCGGGCTCAGCGCCGCGGAACTGGACGAGGCCTTCGAGGACTACTTCCGGCAGTCCGAGCAGTTGCCGACGCGACTGCTGCTGGCCGCCGACCGCACGGGGGCCAGCGGCCTTCTGCTGCAGAAACTACCTGGCGACGAGGGCGACGAAGATGGCTGGTCACGCGCCAGTGCCCTGTTCGAGACCCTGGGCAGGGCCGAACTGCTCGCTACTCCCGCCGAGCAGCTGCTGCACCGCTTGTTCCATGAGGAGAACCCGGAGCTGATGGGCAGCAAGCCACTGTCCTTTGCCTGCTCCTGCTCGCGCGAGCGGGTTGCCTCGATGCTGCAGTCGCTGGGCGAGGAAGAGGCGCGGGCGGCGGCCGAAGCCACCGGCGAGGTCGAAGTCCGCTGCGAATTCTGCGGACGGGAGTATCACTTCCCGTTGACGGAGTTCGGCATACTGTTCCACGGTGCCGAGGGGGCTGTTCCGGCACCTGAACGCCTTCAGTAAGCGGCCGGTCTTGCACCTGGGGAGGATCAAGGCTTGTTAAGAAATCATAAACACCCTAGGATCGAGTCCCCGCCCCTGCGGGAACTTCCGTTGTCTGTCCCTGTCTGAACTGGTCCGATGCGTACCTATCTGCGTCTACCGCTGGCCCTGCTGATCGCCCTTGGCGCGGTCGCGGGCGCGCATGCGCAGAGCAAGGACACCCGCACGGTGCTGCCGGTGTGGAACAAGGGCAGCGGCAAGGTCGAAGCCCTGCTCTACCTGGAACCCACCGGTGAGCAGGCCGCCGGCGCCCGCTGGCATTTCGGCCGCAATTCGCTGGACGCAGCCTTTGGCCTGTCGTCGGGCGACTCGCTGGGCCTGCTCTGCAGCAACAGCAGCAGTACCAGCATCAGCGGTCTGGCCAGCCACTGCATGCTGGCCAGCCTGGGCGACGACGATGACCTCAGCAGCCGCCGCTTCACCGGCACGGCTGCCCTGAACCGGGGCAGCAGCCGCCTGGGCATCACCGCCGGTACCGGTCGCGAAACACTGCCCGCCTGGCTGGCCGGCCCGAACAAGACGCCGTCGCTGCGTGCCGAGCAGAACGACCTGACCGTGTTCGCGCAGAAGAACATCGGCCGCGAAGGATTCGTATCCATTGCCGGCACCTACGCCAAGGCACGCCTGGTTCCGCTGGCCGATGCCTCGCCGGCGCTGGTCGATCGCTGGGACAGCAAGAGCCTCAGCCTCGGCGCCGGTTACGGCAACTTCACCGGCAGCATCATCGGTCGCGTGGTCGACGTACCCGGCCGTCCCGGCAAGTGGGAAGGTCTGGGCATCGGCCTGACCTGGCGGACGCCGTGGTCCGGCCAGCTCACCGTCGGCGCCGAGAACGTGATCAGCCGCGGCAAGAACCCCTTCTCGCCACGCAACGAGAGCAACGACGACGGCACCGTGCCGTATGTGCGTTACGAGCAGGATCTCTGACCGCTCACACCTCCCTCATGCAGTGACATCGCGGGCGCCGGAAGGCGCCCGTTGCGTTTGCGTGCACCGCCTTCCTTTTGCGCCCCCTCCGGCGCTGTCGCAATGTGTGCGTTTCTCGCCGCCGCGACATGTTTCGATACATATCAATGGAAACTTTTTTCATCATTTTTTTTTAACAAACGAGGCGCCATGCCACAAACCCTACTGCAAGCCATTGAAAAGTATTGACATTCCATCAATTTACACAAATCACAGCTTTGATTAACACAGCTTTAATTCTTTGCAGGCGCCCGCTACTATCGGCTCAGCCTCGCGATTTGGAAGCGCACTTTCGCTTCCCCGCCGGGCATAACCCCAGCCAAGATTTCTTGGAGAGAGAGAGCCAATGAATTTCCAGTCCAACAAGCTGCGTGACGCTGTTGTCGTCGCGCTGATCGCGGGTGCGGCCACGTCCGTAACCGCCCAGGCGCAGGAAGCGACCAACCTGGATCGCATTTCGGTGACCGGTTCGCGCATCAAGAGCACCGACATCGAAACCTCGCAGCCGGTCCTGAGCCTGACCCGCGCCGACATCGAAAAGCAGGGTGTGACCTCGGTTGCCGATATCCTGCAGCGCGTCGCCGCCAACGGTGCCGCACTGAACCGCACCTTCAACAACGGTGGTGACGGTTCGGCCGGCGTCAGCCTGCGCAACCTCGGCGCCGAGCGCACCCTGGTGCTGGTCAACGGCCGTCGCTGGACCACCGGTCTGGACGGCAGCGTCGACCTGAACACCATCCCGACCGCGATGATCGAGCGCATCGACGTCCTGAAGGACGGCGCTTCGACCATCTACGGTTCGGATGCCATCGCCGGCGTGGTGAACATCATCACCAAGCAGAACTTCGACGGCGCCGAGGCAAACTTCTACAAGGGCCAGTACAGCCAGGGCGACGGCGATCGTGAAGCCTATGACTTCACCATCGGCACCACCACCGACCGTGCGTCGCTGGTGCTGGGTGCGTCCTACGTGAACGAGAAGGAGGTCATGGCCGGCAATCGCAAGATCTCCGCTGGCGGCCCGCCGTTCTTCAGCGGCCAGAGCGGCACCGGCATCCCGGGCTCCTACGTCCGCAATGATCAGCGCTACGTCATCATCAATGGCGTGGAAACCCCGTTCGTCAGCAACGTGCACGGCTACAACACCGCGCCGGACAACTACCTGCTGACCCCGAACGAGCGCACCTCGCTGTTCGCTGTGGGTTCGTACAACATCACGGACAACATCTCCTTCCGCACCGAGGCGATGTACAACGAGCGCAAGTCCGAGCAGCTGCTGGCGGCCATGCCGGTGACGGGCATGACGCTCAGCGCGGACAGCATGTACAACCCGTACGGCCAGGACCTGACCGGCGTGAACCGTCGTTTCAATGAAACCGGCGGCCGTTCGTTCAACCAGAACGTCAAGAACTGGCACTTCTACGGTGGCTTTGAAGGCTTCTTCGAGTTCGCCGACCGCAACTTCGACTGGGATGTCGGCTACCGCTACGACAAGACCGACCAGAACGACCTGACCTACGGCCTGTTCAACATCCAGCGTCTGGATGAGGCGTATGGTCCGTCGGCGCTCCGCGATGGCCAGGCTGTCTGTCTGACCGCAGGCGGAGCCGTCATTCCGGGCTGCGCACCGATCAATCCGCTGGGTGGCGAAGGTTCGATCTCGCAGGCGGCACTCGACTACACCTCGTTCACCGCGCACGATTCGGCCAGCCTGGTGTCGAAGAGCTACTACGCCAACATCTCCGGTGAGATCGTGCAGCTGCCGGCCGGTGCGCTGGGCTTCGCTGCCGGTTATGAGAACCGCAGGGAAAGCGGCCAGTTCGACCCCGACGCCTTCATCGCAGCGGGCCTGAGCACCGGCAACGGCGCTGCGCCGACCAAGGGTGCTTACGACCTGGACGAGTTCTACCTGGAACTGTCGATCCCGGTCCTGGCCGATCTGCCGGGCGCCCAGCTGCTGGACTTCAGCGTGGCGACCCGTTACTCGGACTACAGCAACTTCGGTAACACCACCAACAACAAGTTCGGTTTCCGCTGGAAGCCGATCGAAGACCTGATGGTGCGTGGTAACTATTCCGAAGGCTTCCGCGCTCCGAGCATCAACAACCTGTACCGCGGCGACACCGATTCGTTCGAGACCTACGCCGACCCGTGTGCCCGGGCCAACAACCCGACCGGCGCAGTGCTGGCGCAGTGTATCGCCCAGGGCGTTCCGGCGAACTTCGTCCAGCCGAACACCGATGGCGAGTCTGGCCCGCTGCAGACCGTCGAGCCGTTCACCTGGAAGTCGAACCCGGATCTGAAGCCGGAAACCTCGACCAGCAAGACGCTGGGCCTGGTGTGGAGCCCGAGCTTCGTCTCCGGCCTGAACGTGACCCTGGACTGGTGGCAGATCAAGATCGAAGACGCCATCACCCGTCCGGCGATCGGCGACATCATGGATCGTTGCTACGGTGGTACCGCGCAGCAGCAGGCAGCCTACTGCGGTCTGATCACGCGTGACCCGAACTACGGCACCATCAACGAGCGCTACACCATCACCAACGTCGACATGCCGCTGATGAACCTGGCGTCGTACAAGGTGGAGGGCTGGGATCTGGGCGTGCTGTACAAGCTGCCGGAAACCTCGTTCGGCCAGTTCACCGTCAGCCTGGACGGCACCTACCTGAGCAAGTGGGAGACCAAGTCGACCGAAGATGCTCCGGTTGATGGCCGTCAGGGCCGCTATCTGGACCAGGATCCGTACTGGCGCGTCCGTTCCAACCTGTACGTCGACTGGTCCTACGGTGACTTCGGTGTCAACTACGGCCTGCGCTACAAGTCGGGCATGACCGAAGACTGCCTGCTGGGCGCATCCACCCGTGCCTACTGCTCGGATCCGGAAGGTCGCAAGAACCACATTGGTGCCACCACGTACCACGACATCCAGGTGCGCTACAACACCCCGTGGAAGGGCACCATCATGCTGGGCCTGAACAACGCGTGGGACAAGGATCCGCCGGTCTCGTACACGGTGTCCTACAACATGTTCGACCCGCAGTACGACCTGCCGGGCCGCTACATGTACATGCAGTACAAGCAGAAGTTCTGATCGGTTGATCGATCGATGACTGCAGCAACGGCCCCGCAAGGGGCCGTTGTTCTTTCTGCACTGCCGGCGCGTACCACCCTGCACCGGCAACAAAAAAGCCGCGATCAGGTCGCGGCTTTTTCGTGGGCAACGGAAACCGTCAGCCGTTCGGAATGAGCGTCTCGATCAGGTGTTCGACATAGGCCTCGAAATCCTCCCGCGCCTGCTTCGGCTGCTGCAGCTGCAGCGACAGCTGCAGGAAGCCCACATAGGCCGCATAGGCCAGGCGCGCACGATGGCGTGCGTCGGTGGAGCTCAGGCCTGCCTGGCGGAACGAGGCGACCAGGTAATCGAGGCGACGCTGCGAAACGCGGTCGATCACCGGCCGCACCATCGGATGGTCCAGCGCCTTCAGCAGTTCGCTGTAGATGATGTGCGGCTGCACTTCGTGCGCCACCATCTGGAACAGCTGACGCAGGCGCGCGCGCGGATCCGGCACGTCTTCCAGGCTGCCGAACACCTGCTCCTGCTCGAACAGCTCCCACCGCTCCAACGCCGCCTGCAGCAGGGCGTCGCGCGAGGGGAAATGCCAGTAGAAGCTGCCCTTGGTGACGCCGAGGCGCCGCGCCAGCGGTTCCACCGCGACGGCACCCACGCCTTGTTCAGCAATCAGATCGAGGGCCGCCTGGGCCCAGTCTTCGGCGCTCAGGCGGCTGTTGCGGCCGGCGCGCGGTTCGCCGGCAGAAGCGTCAGGTTGATTCATGGAGTGATTTAACCATACGGCGGGGTTCGTTGCAGTACGCGGATGCAGCCGAAGGGCTCCGCTGTGCAGACCGGCCACCTGACGCGCCGCACCATACCATGCAGTATTGACATCCCCCGCAACCGATCCATACTAGCAAGTATGGTTACTTCCCCCACACCCGTTGCGTTCCACGACCTGCGTCTGGAAGCCGCGCACGGCACACGGCTGGCCGCCACGGCCAGCGATCACGGCCGCCGCGGCCGGGTGCTGTTCGCCCACGGTTTCGGGCAGACCCGGCATGCCTGGAACGCCACGGCCCGCGCGCTGTCTGCTGCCGGCCTGCAGACGCTGGCCTACGACGCCCGCGGTCACGGCGATTCGGACTGGAATGCCGCCGACCTGCCCTATCACGGCGAGCAGTTTGCCGACGACCTGATCGTGCTGGCCGGCGAACAGCCGCGCCCGCCGGTGCTGGTCGCCGCCTCGATGGGCGGCCTGTTCGGCCTGCTGGCCGAATCGCGCTGGCCGGGCCTGTTCTCGGCGATGGTGCTGGTGGACATCACCCCGCGCTGGGATACCGCGGGCGTGGAGCGCATCCTCGCCTTCATGACCGCCCATCCCGATGGCTTCGCCTCGCTGGCCCAGGCCGCCGACGTGATTTCCGCCTACATGCCGCACCGGCCTCGCAAATCCGAGCAGTCGCTGCGCGCGCTGCTGCGCGAGGATGGTCACGGCCGCTGGCGCTGGCACTGGGATCCGCGCCTGGTCGCCGAGCTGGCCCGCGACAGCGAGCAGCACCAGGATGCGCTGGCCGATGCCGCGCGCCAGGTGAAGTGCCCGATGCTGCTGGTCAGTGGGGGTCGCAGTGACCTGGTCACGCCGCAGACCGTGGCCGAATTCCTGGCGCTGGCCCCGCACGCGCGCCACGTGCAGTTGCCGCAGGCCACGCACATGGTCGCCGGCGACGACAACGACGCCTTTACCGCTACTGTGTTGGACTATCTGGACGTGTTGCCTGCGGTGGACGCCGCAGCTTCGTCCGTCACAAACGAGCACGTCACCGGAGCACGCTCATGAGCATCGTTCTTCCCTTCCTTGCCCTGCTGCTGGCAGGTGCATTCGCCGCCTACCACCGCATGCGGCTGGTCACCTGGACGCTGATCAGCGCCGCGCTGCTGGTCGCCTGCTGGTTCATCCCCTACGTCAACCAGACCGCCACGATCGTCGCCGCCGCCGTGCTGGCCGTGATCGCCGTACCGCTGCTGCTGCCGTTCATCCGCAAGCCGCTGCTGACCGGTCCGATGATGAAGGTGTTCCGCAAGGTGCTGCCGCCGCTGTCGCAGACCGAGCGCATCGCACTGGAAACCGGCTCGGTCGGTTTCGAGGGCGAGCTGTTCACCGGCGATCCGGACTGGAACATCCTGCTCAACTATCCCAAGCCGCAGTTGACCGCCGAGGAGCAGGCCTTCCTCGACGGCCCGGTGGAAGAGCTGTGCCGGATGGTCAACGACTGGGAGATCACCCACGTCCACGCCGACCTGCCGCCGGAGCTGTGGGCCTTCATCAAGAAGAACAAGTTCTTCGGCATGATCATCCCGAAGGAATACGGCGGCCTGGGCTTCTCTGCGCTGGCCCACCACAAGGTGATCCAGAAGCTGGCCTCGGTATCCTCGGTGGTCAGCTCGACCGTCGGCGTGCCGAACTCGCTGGGTCCGGGCGAACTGCTGGTGCATTACGGCACCCAGGAGCAGAAGGACCAGTACCTGCCGCGTCTGGCCGACGGTCGTGAAGTGCCCTGCTTCGGCCTGACCGGCCCGTTTGCCGGCTCCGATGCCACCTCGATTCCCGACTACGGCATCGTCTGCCGGGGCGAATGGAATGGCGAGCAGGTGCTGGGCGTCAGGCTGACGTTCGACAAGCGTTACATCACCCTGGCTCCGGTCGCATCGCTGATCGGTCTGGCCTTCCGCATGTACGACCCGGATGGCCTGATCGGCGAGACCCGCGACATCGGCATCACCCTGGGCCTGCTGCCGCGCGATACCGCCGGCGTCGAGATCGGCCGCCGCCACTTCCCGCTGAACTCGACCTTCCAGAACGGCCCGATTCGCGGCAAGGACGTGTTCATCCCGCTGACCCAGCTCATCGGCGGCGCTGCCATGGCCGGCAAGGGCTGGAACATGCTCAACGAATGCCTGGCCGTGGGCCGTTCGATCACGCTGCCGTCCACCGCCAGCGGTGGCGCCAAGGCCGGCGCTGCGGTGACCGGCGCCTACGCGCGCATCCGCAAGCAGTTCGGCCTGTCGGTCGGCCGCTTTGAAGGCGTGGAGGAAGCACTGGCCCGTATCGGCGGCAAGGCCTACAAGATCAGCGCGCTGTCGCAGGCCACGGCTGCCGCCGTCGACCGCGGCGACGTGCCATCGGTACCGTCGGCGATCGCCAAGTACCACTGCACCAGCATGAGCCGCGAGGTGATCTCGGACGTGATGGATGTCATCGGCGGCAAGGGCATCATCCTCGGCCCGCGCAACTTCGCCGGCCGCAGCTGGCAGGCTGCGCCGATCGCGATCACTGTGGAAGGCGCCAACATCATGACCCGCAGCCTGCTGATCTTCGGCCAGGGTGCGATTCTCTGCCACCCGTGGGTGCTGAAGGAGATGAAGGCTGCACAGGATCCGGATACCCGTGCCGGCCTGCAGGAATTCGACCGCAGCCTGTTCGGCCACATCCGCTACGGCATTTCCAACGCCGTGCGCTCGTTCTGGTTCGGCCTGACCGGCGCCCGCTTCGGTGCCGCCCCGGGCGATGCCTACACCCGCCGTTACTTCCGCAAGCTGGACCGCTATTCGGCCAATCTGGCGCTGATGGCCGACATCTCGATGATGACGCTCGGCGGCAAGCTGAAGTTCAAGGAATCGCTCTCCGGCCGCCTGGGCGATGTGCTGAGCCACATCTACATGACCAGCGCCATGCTCAAGCGCTACCACGATGAGGGCGCACCGCAGGCCGACCAGCCGCTGCTGGCGTGGGCCTTCCATGACAGCGTGCACAAGATCGAAGAATCGCTGTCGGCCGCCCTGCGCAACTTCCCGATCCGTCCGATCGGCTGGCTGATGTGGGCACTGATCTTCCCGCTGGGCCGCCGCGCCGAAGCACCGGGTGATCGCCTGAGCCGTCGCGTCGCCGCTCTGCTGATGGCGCCGAACGAAGCGCGCGACCGCCTGGCAC
Source organism: Stenotrophomonas sp. GD04145 (assembly GCF_029835135.1). NCBI lineage: Bacteria > Pseudomonadati > Pseudomonadota > Gammaproteobacteria > Lysobacterales > Lysobacteraceae > Stenotrophomonas > Stenotrophomonas sp. GD04145. The sequence goes on from NZ_JAODZG010000012.1 coordinate 20,609, forward strand.
AGGGTGTGTTCCTGACCCCGTGCGAGAACAACCCGGGCGGCCGCATCAACAGCTATCTGGCCAAGGCCATCATGGCCGAGCCGGTGGAGCGCAAGTTCCTGAAGGCGCTGAAGAGCAAGGGCATCGAGGCGCTGGACTTCCAGAGCCAGCTGGACGAAGCCGTGGCCGAAGGTGTGATCACCCAGGACGAGCGCACGCTGCTGGAAGAGCTGCGCACGCTGACCCTGGACACCATCACCGTGGACGACTTCGACACCCACGAACTGCGCGCGGCCAGCTACTACGACCGCCAGCACAAGGACCCGCACTCGCAGGCCGCCTGATCGCCCGCGACACGCGTTGCCTCGACGGCGGGCCTCGGCCCGCCGTCGCTTTATCCGCCCAACGGAATCCCACCATGTCCACGCCCCTGCTCTCGCTCTACAACCGCCTGCAGCGCTGGCCTGCCGGCACCTGGCTGTTCTCGCGCGCGGTGTGCTTCGAGGCGCCCTACTTCGCCAGCATCGCGCCGCGCATCACCCGCCTGGAAAACGGCCGCTGCGAAGGTACGCTGGCGGACCGACGCAGGGTGCGCAACCACATCGGCACGGTGCACGCGATCGCGATGTGCAATCTGGCCGAACTGACGGCCGGGCTGATGGTTGATGCATCACTGCCGAAGGGCATGCGCTGGATCCCCAAGGGCATGCAGGTGCAGTACTTGGCCAAGGCACGCGGCACGCTGCAGGCGGTGGCACTGCCGGCGCAGCCGATCGTGGTCGCGGCCCAGGGCTATGCGCTGCCGGTGACGGTGAGCGTGCGCGACCGTGCAGGGACCGAAGTGTTCAGCGCCGTCATCGACATGTGGATGTCGCCGGCCAAGTGAGGTTCCGGCCAACGGCGCAGCCCCTCGTGGGTTGGTCGCGGCACGCGGTTATCGGTTGGGCCGGATGGGTCGAGCCAGGCGGGGACGCCGTGAACCCATCCCTGGGGGCTTAGCCGCGCCATCCATGGCGCGGATACCCCGCCCGGCCCGACCCATCCGGCCTCTGACAGATCTGTGCGGCGTCCAACCCACGCAGAAGAAAAAAGAAGAGCAGAAGCAAAAGCGGCCCATCGGTCGCTTTTGCTGTTGCTGTTTGCTCTTTTTTTTTCTTCTCCGTGGGCTGGACGCCCGCGGAAACTATCAGGGGCCGGGCGGGTTGGGTTCGCGGGGGTGTCCGCGGCATGGATGGCGCGGCCAAGCCTACAGGGACGTACTTGCGGCGTCCCCCGCGAACCCAACCTGCCTGGCCAAACCCATGACACGCTCTACGCGGCCAACCCACGAGGGGCTGCGCCGTTGGCCGGAACTCTCACACCAGCGCGCGCAGCACCAGCGCCAGGATCGCCGGCAGCGCCTGGATCATGAAGATCCGGCGGCTCACGCTGTACGCGCCATAGCACCCCGCCACGACCACGCAGACCAGCGAGAACGTCACCAGCACCGGCTGTGCCATCACCAGCCCCGCCACGATGCCGGCCGCCAGGAAGCCGTTGTACAGCCCCTGGTTGGCCGCCAGCACCTGTGTGGTCTGCGCCTTCTCCGGCGTGTTGCGGAACGTTTTCAGCCCCAGTGGCCGCGTCCACAGGAACATCTCCAGCACCAGGAAGTACACATGCAGCGCGGCAACCAGCAGCGTCAGCAGCAACGCGATCCATGACATCGGGGGTTCTCCTCAAATGGGGGGCGACCTCAACGGTCGCGGGGCAGCTTCTTCTCTTCGCGCAGCACGCCGAACGCGGCCAGCGTCATGAACGCGGCCACCGCAACGCCTCCGATGAACACCACGTGCGAACCGAACAATGCCAGTCCCTTGTGCACCCAGGTGAAGCTCAGGTCGGCCCCACGATAGACCACCGTGTCGATGGCCGCACCGGCCTTGTAGCGCCATTGCCGGTCGACACGGGTATAGATCGTCTCGCGTGCCGGCTTGGCCAGGGCGAACTCGCTGGCCCGGGTCATCACCTGCACCACCGCCACCATCAGCGGCATCGGCGACGCCGCCAGCACCGAGAAGCCGATCAGGATCGCGAAGCCGGGAATCAACAGCGCCGGAGCGATGCCGTGGCGCGACAGCAGCCAGCGGGTCAGGCCCAGCTGCATCAGCAGGGCCAGCGCGTTCACCGCCAGATCGATGCGCGAGAAAAACGCGGTGCTCGCCGCAGGGTCGGTGAACGACGCGCGCACGATGCTGGCCTGCTGGTTGTACAGCAGCGTTCCCACGCCGACGCCGAACACCACCATGATGGCCAGCCAGCGCAGCAGGGGCTCGCGCGCGATCAGCTTCAGGCCATCGAGCACGCTGCCGCCCATCGGCTGCTCGCCGGAGACCAGTTGCTGCTCGCGTTCACGCAGCACCGCCCAGTGCCGCAGGCGCCAGATGCACAGCAGGCACACGATCAGGAAGCCGGCCGAGACCAGCATCAGGTTGGCGATGCCCACCCGCTGCACCAGCGCACTGGTGATGATCGGGCCGAGGAACGCGCCGAGCGTGCCGGCCGCGCCGATGTAGCCGTAGTACGCACGGGCCTGCACGTTGGAGAACACATCCGCCATGAAGCTCCAGAACACGGCGACGGCGAACAGGTTGAACACCATGACCCAGAAGAAGAAGGCCATGCCCCGCCCCGGCACGCCACTGTCGAACAGTGCGTAGAAGCCCAGCAGGGTCGCGATGAAGAAGCCATACACGGCCGGCAGGAACACCCGCCGCGGAAAGCGGCTGACCAGCCAGCCATAGACCGGCTGCAGCACCAGCATGATCACGAACACGCAGGAAAACAGGAACTGCAGGACGAAATCCTTCAGTGCGATGCCGTGGCTGGCGAACCAGGCGATCAGCACCGGCGGGAACACCGTCTCCAGGTCGGCCGAGGCCGCCATCGCCTCGCGTACCGGTCGCAGCACGTAGTAGCCGCTCAGCAGGCAGAAGAAGTAGAGGAACGACCACCACAGTGCCGGGGACTCGCGCAGCGCTGCCAGCAGCCCGCGCAACGGCCTCCCGTCCTGCGGCGAACTCATGCGGCGCCCCACGCCAGCAGGCAGCGGTTGGACAGCGGCATGGCGGGCTCCGGGGGGCGGCAAAGCGCGTACGTTAGCCAATGCACTGCAACATCGCCAGCGCGGCACGCCGGTGGCACCGCAGGGGACTCGCACGGGCGACCGCCGACACGTTCGGATACACAATCCGGCAGCGTCAAAATTCCAACTTTTTCAACGAGATGCGCATTCATCTTCGCTTTGTTTGTGCACAGGCGAAAAGCGGCGCTAGAATCGCCATCAGCAGTCGCGCACGGGTCCAACCGATGAAAAAGAACAGCCTGCGTCGTCCGATCCGTTCGGCGGCCACCGGTTTGCTGGGCATGCTGATGCCCGTTGCCTTGTCCACCACCGCGCAGACCCCGCCGGCCTTGCCGCCGATGCCGGCCAACATCGAGACCGCGGCCGCGCCGGCCGTCGCTCATACCCAGCCGGCCGCTTACCGTACCGGCCTGACGCCGCAGGTGCAGGCGCCCGCCCCTGGCTTCAACGTTGCCAACATCGAATCGATGGCGCAGCAGCTCACCTATGGCGAGCGCGTGCCGGGTATGGCGGTGGCGATCGTGCAGGGCGGACGCGTGCTGAGTGCGCGCGGTTACGGCGTCACCGACGTCAACAATCCGCTGCCGGTCGATGCCCATACCGTGTTCCGGCTGGCCTCGCTGTCCAAGGCCTTCGCGGGCACCATGGCCGGCCTGCTGGTCAATGACGGCACGCTGCGCTGGGACAGCAAGGTCACCGACTATGTGCCCGGCTTCCGCCTCAACTCGCCGGAAGCCACCGAGCGTCTGACCGTCGCCGACGTGCTCAGCCACCGCGTCGGCCTGCCCTACAACGCCTACGACCGTGACATCGAAGGCAACGCCGAGTACTACGCACTGACCCAGAAGCTGGCCAACACCAGCCTCAAGTGCCTGCCAGGCGACTGCTACGCCTACCAGAACGTGGCCTTCAGCCTGATCGGCGACGTCGTCTACGCCGCCTCCGGCAGCTTCTACGAGCAGGCGGTCGAGCGCCGCATCTTCAAGCCGCTGGGCATGAACGATGCCAGCCTCGGCCTGGCCGGCATCCAGGCCAGTTCGCGGTGGGCTCGTCCGCATGTGCGCAGCCGTAATGGCTGGGTGTCGCTGACGCCGAAACCGACCTACTACCGGGTCGCGCCGGCGGCCGGCGTCAACGCCAGTGCCAGCGACATGGCACAGTGGCTGTTGGCCCACACCGGTCATCGCCCCGACGTGCTGCCGGCACCGCTGCTGGCCACCCTGCATTCCAGCCTGATCAACACGCCGGGCGAAATGCGGTCGGGTTGGCGCCGCGAGCGTCTGCATTCGGCCGGCTACGCGCTCGGCTGGCGCACCTTCGATTACGCCGGTCATGACGTGGTATTCCACGCCGGCGCCGTGCAGGGCTACCGTGGCCTTGTCGCTCTGGTCCCGGAGCGTGATCTCGGCATCGCGATCATGTGGAACGGCGAAAGCGGCCTGCCCAGCGGCCTGCTGCCGACCGTGCTCGACTCCGCGCTTGGCCTTCCCTCGCAACGCTGGCTGGACGTGGATACCGACTTCGGCAGCGACAACCTGATGGCCGAGGGCGCAAGCCCGGCGCAGCAGGACAAGCGCAAGGGCAAGGGTGCATCCAGCAACCGCGCGGTCGCCTCGCCGCGCTGAACCGGCACTCCCTGGCATCACCGGAAGGGCGGCCCATCGGTCGCCCTTTTTTCTTGCGGGCTGCAGGCAGGGGATAAAAAAACCCCCTCCTCGCTGGGCAGCCGAGGAAGGGGTTTCAGGGTACGGCTATCGGGAAGTACTTAGATCAGCGGCGCCGGAGTTGCCGGCAGAGCGACCGGAGCGGCCTTCTTCTTGCGGGCGGCCGGCTTGCGCTTGGCGACCTTCTTCGCTGCCTTCTTCGGGGCAGCCTTCTTGGTCGCCTTCTTGGCCGCCTTCTTCGCAACCTTCTTTACGGCCTTCTTGGTCGCCTTCTTGGCGACCTTCTTGGCCGGCTTGCGGGCAGTGGTCTTCTTGGCGGCCTTCTTTGCAGTCTTCTTCGCTGCCTTCTTGGCGACCTTCTTCACTGCCTTCTTCGCGGTCTTCTTCGCCGGCTTCTTGGCTACCTTCTTTGCCGCCTTCTTCACTGCCTTCTTCGCAGTGGTCTTCTTGGCGACCTTCTTCGCAGCCTTCTTCACCGCCTTCTTGGCGGTCGCCTTCTTTGCGACCTTCTTCACTGCCTTCTTGGCAGCGGCCTTCTTAGCGACCTTCTTCACCGCCTTCTTGGCGGCGGGCTTTTTCTTCGCAGCTTTCTTGGTTGCCATGGGATGGCTCCTCGTCAGTGATAGGGAGTTGAAACGCCCAGGTGGATCAAACCCGCGGATGCTGCGTGCGGGGACCGCCGGCGCGTCAGGCGCGCCGTTACGGATGCGGCAATGCCTGCCTCGATCGGCGGAGCAGGCATCGGAACGGGAGTTGCCTTGCATTTCTCCGGGGGAAGCGGGGCCATGTCCACCGTCTTGGGGATCGCGGTGGCTTTCGAGGGGCTGCTTCGCATCGGACGATTGATTCTGCGCACTCGGTTGGGCAGGCAAGGTCTGCTGAGGCGAAACCTAATCACGCTTTTTTTTACTGTCAACAACCCCCGCGAAAAATTTTCACATTGGCGCCGTCCCGGACACCGTCTCCAGCGTCCTCGTTTCGCTTCCGCAGACACCGCTGGCGTGCGCAACACGACCGCCACGCGCGCCACTGCGTGCGTGCACGCTCAAGAAAAAACACTTGAAATAAGCACTCTGCGTAGATGCGTGCCATTCCTGCGCCACCTCGCGCGCGCACCCGGGCTACGTATCGCAGCGGCCTGCCGCGCCACCACAACGGGGCCGCAACGAGGCAGGAAAAGTTTTCACATTCGAACGCGCCGGCGCGGGGTGGAAACGCGGATTTGCGCAAAACTGCGCGCGTCCGAAGACACCCTTCCGAAGCGCCTGATGCCGCGTAGTGGGTGTGCAGCGAACCGGGCGTCATGAGTCCGGCGCGGTCGCCGGAACGAAAACGGCCACCCGAAGGTGGCCGTTTTCAAACCAGGAAACAACGACTCAGTGGTCGTCGTTCTCAAGGACTTCGGCGTAAGCGTCCGGGTCCAGCAGCTCGTTGATCTCTTCGGCGTTGGACAGCTCGACCACGAACATCCAGCCTTCGCCGTAGGCATCTTCGTTGATGGTTTCCGGCTTGTCCGACAGCGCCGAGTTGACCTCGACGACCTTGCCGCTGATCGGGCTGTAGACGTCCGAGGCCGCCTTCACCGACTCGACGACAGCGATCTGCTCGCCGGCCTTGGCGTCGGCGCCGACCTCCGGCAGTTCGACGTAGACCAGGTCACCCAGCAGGCCCTGGGCGTGGTCGGAAATACCGACGGTAACGCGGCCATTGCCTTCGACACGGGCCCACTCGTGGGACTTGAGGAACTTGAGGTCGCCGGGGATCTCGCTCATGGGACTGCTCCAGGATTTGCAGGGGGTGGAAAAAACGGGGCTAGTGTAACCAACCGGCCGCCACTGCTGTCAGTGACGTCCGGCACGTTCGGATCAGGCGTCGGCGAGCACGCCGGGCTGGGCCTGGCCTTCGCGCACGAAGGGGAACTTGACCACGCGCACCGGCACCTGCCGGCCACGGATATCGACCGTGACCTGGCCGAGGTCACCTGCCGGCACGCGGGCAAAGGCGATGCCCTTGGCCAGCGTCGGCGAGAAGGTGCCGGACAGGATTTCGCCCTGGCCGCCGGCCGTGGTTACCACCTGGCCGTGGCGCAGGACACCCTTCTCGTCCATCACCAGGCCGATCATCTGCCGCGCATTGCCGGCGGCCTTCTGCGCTTCCAGCACGTCGCGACCGATGAAGTCACGGCCTTCGTCCAGCGACACCGTCCAGGCCAGTGCGGCTTCGTACGGGCTGATGGCTTCGTCCATGTCCTGGCCGTACAGATTCATGCCGGCCTCCAGGCGCAGGGTGTCGCGGGCACCGAGGCCAGCCGGCTTCACGCCTGCAGACAGCAGGCGGTTCCAGAACCCGACCACGGCCTCCTGCGGCAGCAGGATCTCGAAACCGTCCTCACCGGTGTAACCGGTACGGGCAACGAACAGTTCGACGCCCTCATCGGACCGCACCTGCAGCGCGGCGAAGCGGCCGAGCTTGCCCAGCGCCTCGCGGTCGGCGGCGCCGACCAGACCAATGACGAGCTCGCGCGCCTGCGGCCCCTGTACGGCGAGGATGGCCAGGTCAGGGCGCTGTTCAACGGACACGTTGAACGGAGCGGCCTGCGTACGCAGCCAGGCCAGATCCTTCTCGCGGGTGGAGGCGTTGACCACCATGCGGAAGAAGTCCTCGCCCAGGTAATAGACGATGAGGTCATCGATGACGCCGCCTTCGGCATTGAGCATGCACGAGTACAGCGCCTTGCCCGGCGCCTTCAGCTTGTCGATGGAATTGGCCAGCAGGCGGCGCAGGAACGGCTTGACCTGCTCGCCGCGCAGGTCCACCACGGTCATGTGGCTGACATCGAACACGCCGGCCTCGCGACGCACCAGGTGGTGCTCGTCCAGCTGCGAGCCGTAGTGGATGGGCATGTCCCAACCCCCGAAATCGACCATCTTGGCGCCGAGGGCGCGGTGGGTATCGTTGAGCAGCGTCTTCTGGGTCATGACCGTTCCGGCAGCAGAGGAAACAAGAACCCCCATTATCCCAGATCGATCGCCCACGGGCGTGCCGCACCGCAGCGGTTCGCGCACGTACCGCCCGCAGGCTCAGCTGGCCGCTTCAACCACCAGCGTGCTGCCCTGCACCGCGACCACCCGCACCCGTGCCCCGGCCGGCAGTTCCGGACCGCTGACCTGCCAGTACGCATCGTCGATGCTGACCCGACCCTGCCCGTCCGTGATGCCCTGCTGCAACGGCACCACCCGACCGATCAGCTGCTCGGCGCGGCGGTTCAGCAACGGCTTGTCGCTGGCGCGTGCCCGCGACCTGCCCCAGCGCCGGTAGCACTGGATCGACAGCACGCTCAGCACGACGAAGGCGACCACCTGCCACAGCAGCGGGATGCCGGCAAAGATCGCCACCAGCACGAACACCGCTGCAGCGCCGATGCCGATCCACAGCATGAACGCGCCCGGCAGCAGAGCCTCCGCAGCGAACAGGAGGAGGGCCAGCGCCCCCCAGGCGACGACGTCCCAGCGCATGTCAGCCTCCGATCGGCGGCGGTCGCTTGCCGGCCGCCTTGTTGTCCTGGCTCGCCAATGCCTGCTTGGCCAGCTCGGCCACGCCGGCGATGGAGCCGATCACCCCACTGGCCTCCATCGGCATCAGCACCAGCTTCTGGTTCGGCGAGCTGGCCAGTTCCTTGAACGCTTCCACGTACTTCTGGGCGACGAAGTAGTTGATCGCCTGCACGTCACCCTCGGCGATCGCCGCCGACACCACCTTGGTCGCCATCGCTTCGGCTTCCGCCAGGCGCTCGCGTGCCTCCGCATCGCGGAACGCTGCCTCGCGCCGCCCTTCCGCCTCCAGCACGGTGGCCTGCTTCTCGCCATCGGCGCGCAGGATCTCCGACTGCCGCGAACCTTCCGCCTCCAGGATCTGCGCACGCTTCTCGCGCTCGGCCTTCATCTGCCGCGCCATTGCGTCGAGCAGATCGCGGGGCGGCTGGATGTCGCGGATCTCGATGCGGTTCACCTTCACGCCCCACGGGTTGGTGGCATGGTCGACCACGCTGAGCAGCTGGGCATTGATCACCTCGCGCTGGCTCAGCGATTCGTCCAGGTCCATCGAGCCGATCACGGTACGGATGTTGGTCTGGACCAGAGCGATCATGGCCACTTCCAGGTTGGCCACCTCATAGGCGGCCTTGGCGGCGTCCAGCACCTGGAAGAACACCACCCCGTCTACGCGCACGGCGGCGTTGTCCTTGGTGATCACTTCCTGGCTGGGTACATCCAGCACCTGCTCCATCATGTTCACCTTGCGCCCCACGCCGTACACGATGGGGATCAGGAAGTGCAGGCCGGGGGTCATGGTGTGGGTGTAGCGGCCGAACCGCTCGACAGTCCATTCATATCCCTGCGGCACCATGCGCACGGCCTTGAACAGGATGACCACGGCCACGAAGGCCAGTACCACGGTAAAGAACATGGTCGGGAACATCAGGCTTTCCTTATCGGTAGACGTCCAACCCCGAGCATAGCGTGTGAATGCGGCGTGCACACGTTCTCACCACCGCACCCGCCCGCGCAGGATGTCGATGAACATCACCCAGTCGCCCAGGAACGAGTACAGCGGGTGGCGGAACGTGGCCGGGCGGTTCTTCTCGAAGAAGAAGTGCCCCACCCACGCGAACCCGTACCCACAGACCAATGCCGTCAACAGCAGCAGCGGCTGGCCGCGCAGGATCGCCGCAGCGACCAGCAGCAGTACGCCGCAGCTGCCGATGAAGTGCAGGCGCCGCGACACCGGATGGCGGTGCTCGCTGAGATAGAACGGATAGAAGTCACGGAAGCTGGAGAAACGGGACATGTGCGCACTCCCAATGCCACGATCGGCCCCATCATGCCCCTTTCCGGCGGGCCTCGCACTGCCGGCGGTCAGCCCGGCTGGCGCGGCCCGAACATGATCACCGCCATGCCCGCCAGGCACAGTGCAGCACCCAGCAGATCCCAGCGGCTGGGCCGGATGCCATCGACCAGCCACAGCCAGAACAGCGCGGTGCCGATGTACACGCCACCGTAAGCGGCATAGACGCGGCCACTGGCGGTCGGATGCAGGGTCAGCAGCCAGGCGAACAGGGCCAGACTGGCCGCCGCCGGCAGCAGCAGCCAGACGCTGCCTCCTTTGCGCAGCCACAGCCACGGCAGGTAGCAGCCGACGATCTCGGCCAGCGCGGTCAGCAGGAACAGGCCGAGTGTCTTCATTCGTTCTCGGCGGCCTTGGCGTGCTGCCAGAGCGCTTCCTGCGCGTCCAGGTCCAGCGAGGCGAGGGATGTGCCCTGTGCCTCGGCCTGTGCCTCCATGGCCCGGAAGCGACGCTCGAACTTGTGGTTGGCACCGCGCAGCGCGGCGCCCAGGTCGATGTCGGCGTGGCGGGCCAGGTTGGCGCAGACGAACAACAGGTCGCCCAGTTCCTCCTGCAGCCGCGCCTTGTTGCCGGCGATGTCGCCGCGCTCGAACTCCTCGCGCAGTTCCTGCAGTTCCTCGGCGGCCTTGTCCAGGACCGGCAGCGGGCCCGGCCAGTCGAAGCCCACCTTGGCCGCGCGCGACTGCAGCTTCACCGCGCGTTGCCACTCCGGCAGGCCCCGCGAGATTCCAGCCAGGGCGGAATGGTCCTGTTCGCCCTTGGCTGCCCGCTCCGCGCGCTTGATCGCATCCCAGTTGCGCATGACCCCATCGGCATCATCGACGCTGACATCGGCGAAGACATGCGGATGGCGGCGCTGCATCTTGTCGCTGATCGCGCGGGCAACCTCTGCGAAAGCGAACGCCCCCTGCTCTTCGGCCATGCGAGCATGGAATACCACCTGCAGCAGCAGGTCGCCGAGCTCGTCGCAGAGATCATCGAGGTCACCGCGATCGATCGCGTCGGCGACTTCGTAGGCTTCCTCGATGGTGTATGGGGCAATGGTCGCAAAGTCCTGCTCCAGGTCCCACGGGCAGCCGCCCTGCGGATCACGCAGGCGGGCCATGATCGCCAGCAGGCGTTCCAGTTCGGTGCTGGCGGCACTGCCGGCGGTGGGGGTGTCATGCGCGCTCATGCGGCCTCCAGGTCAGTCGGACAACCAGTCGCGCCACGGCAGGCTGGTATCGCCAAGGGCGATGAAATCGCCGTTCAACAGCGTCTCGCGGCGGTTGTAGCGGAAGGGCTTGCCGGTCGCCGCCGAGAGGACCGCGCCGCCCGCCGCGTGCAGCACGCACTGGCCGGCGGCGGTATCCCATTCGGAGGTCGGGCCGAGCCGCGGGTACACATCCAGGCCCGCCTCGGCAATGCGGCAGAACTTCAGCGACGAGCCCTGGGCGATGGTCTCGATGCGGCCCATGCGCGCCAGCAGCGCTTCGGTTTCCGGCGAGCGGTGGGAGCGGCTTGCCGCCACCCGCAGCGGAGCGGTCGCCGGGCTGCGCGTGCGCAGCACGGTGTCGTGCAGTCCCTGCCGGCGGTACGCCAGTTCGCCGCGCATGGCGTGCCACAGAATGCCGGTGACCGGCGCCAGCACGACGCCAAACGCCGGGGCACCCTGGTAGATCAGGGCGATGTTGACGCTGAATTCGCCGTTGCGCTTGACGAACTCGCGGGTACCGTCAAGCGGATCGACCAGCCAGTAGGCGCCCCAATGGCGGCGCAGTTCCCAGGGCACCTGGGCCGACTCTTCAGACAGGATGGGCAGATCCGGGGTCAGTTGCCGCAGACCCTGCTCGATGACCTGGTTGGCAGCCAGGTCAGCGGCGGTCACCGGACTGTTGTCGTCCTTGATCCGCACGTCGAATCCGTCGGCGTAGACCTGCATGATGGCCTGGCCGGCTTCCTGCGCGATGGCGATCGCGGTCTCGCGCAGATCCGTGGTCAGCTTGATCATCGGGCTCCCTGCAGCCACTGGCGGGCGATGAACAACGCCGCCAGTGAGCGGCCCTCGGAAAAGTCCTCGCGCAGCATCAACCGGTCCAGCTCGGACAGCTTCCAGGGCACCACCTCCAGCTCCTCGGGCTCGTCCCCGATCAGCTTTTCCGGGTACAGATCGCGCGCCACCACCAGCCACGACTGGTGGCTCATGTACGTCGGCGCCAGCGTCATGGCGCGCAGCACATCGACGCGATGCGCGCCATAGCCGGCCTCTTCCTTCAGTTCGCGATCGGCGGCCTGCTCGGGGGTCTCGCCGGCATCGATCCGGCCCTTGACCAGGCCAAGCTCGTAGCGATGTACCCCGGCGGCGTATTCACGCACCAGCAGCACCGTCTCGTCGTCGAGCATGGGCACCACCACCACCGCACCGTGGCCACGACTGACCAGACGCTCGAAGCGGCGGCGTTCACCATTGGAGAATTCCAGATCCAGATGCTGGCGCTGGAAGGGACCGTTCTCTTCATCGGTGATCCGATGGATGATCGGCAGGCGACGGCTGGCACGGTCATCGTTCATGCGGAATCTCCGCGGCGGCCGACGCGGGCGCCGGGGCCGATAGAATGTGCAGGCAGCAACATGTTCATGAGCCCGAAATGCTAGCAGACCCAACCCCCTCCCCGCTGGCCCTGCACTGGCGGCAACGCGACCTGCAGGTGCTGTGGCATCCGTGCACACAGATGCGCGAGCATCCCGACACCCTGCCGCTGGTGCCGATCGCGCGCGGCGAGGGTGCGTGGCTGATCGACCATGACGGCAACCGCTATCTGGATGCCGTCAGCAGCTGGTGGACGAATCTGTTCGGCCACGCCGAGCCCCGCATCGGCGGCGCCATCGCGGCCCAGGCCGGCCAACTGGAACAGGTGATGCTGGCCGGCTTCAGCCATGAGCCGGCGATCACCCTGGCCGAACGCCTGCTGGCACTGGCCCCGCGGCAGGCCGGGCGCGATCCGCTGGCCAAGGTGTTCTACGCCGACAACGGCTCGGCCGGGGTGGAAGTGGCATTGAAAATGGCCTTCCATTACTTCCATAACCGCGGCGAGACCCGGCGTACGCGTTTCATCGCGCTGGAAAACGGCTACCACGGTGAAACGCTCGGTGCGCTGGCGCTGGGCGACATCCCACTGTACCGGCGGGTGTACGCGCCGTTGCTGGCCGAAGGGCTGTTCGCACCCTCGCCCGACGCCTACCTGGCCGAGCCAGGGCAGAGCGCCGCCGAGCGTGCGCGCCAGGCCGCCGATGGCCTGGCGACGCTGTTCGACCAGCACCCCGGTGAAGTATGCGCGGTGATCCTGGAACCCCGCCTGCAGTGCGCCGGTGGCATGCGCATGCATGATCCGGTGTATCTGCAGCGCGTGCGTGAGCTGTGCGACGCGCACGGTGCGTTCATGATCGCCGACGAGATCGCCACCGGCTTCGGTCGCACCGGCACGATGTTCGCCTGCGAACAGGCCGGGGTGATGCCGGACATGATGTGCCTGTCCAAGGGCCTGACCGGCGGGTTCCTGCCGCTGGCCGCGGTCCTGGCCACGCAGGCCTTGTACGACGCCTTTCTCGACGACTCCCGCGAGCGTGCGTTCCTGCACTCGCACAGCTATACCGGCAATCCGCTGGCGTGCGCTGCGGCGCTGGCGACGCTGGACATCTTCGGCAGCGACGATGTGATCGCGCGCAACCGCGGCACCGCATCGGTGATGGGCACCCTCGCGGCACCGTTTGCCGACCACCCGCATGTGGCCGATGTGCGCCAGGCCGGCATGGTGGTGGCATTCGAACTGTCGCGCGGCGGCGACAGGCGCACGCCCTTCGACCCCGGACTGCGGCTCGGCCTGCACGCGTACAAGGCAGCACTGAAGCGCGGCGTGGTCCTTCGCCCGCTGGGCGATGTGCTGTACTGGATGCCACCGTACTGCGTGGACGACGAACAACTGGATCTGCTGGCGCATACCACGCTGGCCGCCATCGACGAGGCGATTGCATGCGCGTGACCCGCTGTCCCATCGACCTGCCGCTGCACAGCGGCCAGACCGTGACCCTGCCCGAGGAGACCGCCAACCACCTGGTGCGGGTGATGCGCCTGCGCGAAGGCGATGGCTGCGTCCTGTTCAACGGCGATGGCCATGACTACGCTGCGACGCTGACCGTGGTCGGCAAGCGCGAAGTGCAGGCACGCATCGACAGCGTGCAGGCCATCGACATCGAATCGCCGCTGGCCATCACCCTGATGCAGGGCATCGCGCGCGGCGAAAAGATGGACCTGATCCTGCAGAAGGCCACCGAACTCGGCGTCAGCAGCATCCTACCGGTGAACGCGGAACGTACCGAGGTGAAGCTGGACGCGGCCCGCGCGGAAAAGCGCGTGGCGCACTGGAACAACGTCGTGCAGTCGGCCTGTGGCCAGTCCGGGCGCGCGTGCATTCCACGGGTGGGTGCCCCGCTGTCGCTGGCGCAGGCGACCGCTGCGCTGCCCGCCGATACGCTGCGGTTGACCCTGGACCCGATGGGTTCGCACCGGCTGTCGACATTGGCAGCGGCGCCCGCGGGCGGCATCGTGATCGCGATCGGTCCGGAGGGCGGCTGGTCGCCACGCGACCGCGAGCAGCTGACAGCCGCCGGCTTCCAGGGCCTGCAGCTGGGCCCGCGCATCCTGCGCACGGAAACCGCCGGGCTGGCCGCGATCGCCGCGTTGCAGGCGCGGCTGGGTGATCTCGGTTAGGTCCACCGACAACCTGCACGCCAACGGCAGCGCCGGGCCATGCCCGGCGGCCTGTGTCCGGGGGGCGGCCTCAGGCCGCCAGTGAAGCCAGCGCGCTTTCCAGTGCGTCCAGATTCGGCAGCAGCGCGCTCTGCTCACCCAGCAGTACGCGCATGTGCACGATCTGCGGCAGGGTCTCCTCCGACGCATCGGCCAGCAGGCCATCGCGCGGCACCGAGATCAACTGCGGGAAGTTCTGGGTCAGCAACGCGTAATACGGCCGCTGCTGATCGCCGCTGAGCGCCTTCAGTACCACCACCTTGTTGTGGACACCGGCTGCCTCGTCCCCCAGCCCCGAAAGCCGTGCGAATGACACCAGCGGCACCTGCCAGCCATGCCAGGCGATCTCGCCGACCAGCCAGCGGGGGGCGTCGGCCACCGGCTGCACCGGCACCCGCGACATCATTTCAGCCACCGTGGCATTGGGCAGCAGCACGCGTTCGTTGCCGGCCTGGATCAGGACACCACGGATTTCATCGTTGCTGGCGTAACTCATGGAGCCTCTCCGTTGTGGTCACCCTCGCCCCAGCGCGCGGCGATGATCTGCGCCAGTTCCTGCGGTTCGCCAGCGGCCATGCCGGCGGCCACCACGGCGGTGGCGGCGGCCGGGTCGTAGCATCCCTCCCCCACCTGCCCGGCCACCCACGCGCCCGCGGCAGCCAGGTCCAGCGCCGGCCCGACATGGCCCAGATCGGCACCGCTGAGCAGTACCAGTGCGGTGTACTGGGCCGGCAACGCGGCAATCGAGATGCCCTGCGCGTCGGTCAGGAAATGCAGACCGTCGCTGGCCGCGCGGACGCCGATGTCATCGGCCAGCACATGCACCTGCCCGGGCGTGGCGCGCTGGCCGGCTTCGGCCAGCTGCACCGGCAGCGGCGAGACACGCGCCATCTGCTTGACGAGATTGCCGTAGCGGCCCCCATCCAGGCGCATGTGCACCAGCACCGGCACCGCCAATGCCGAAGGCAGCGCGCCCAGCAGGCGACGCAACGCATCAGGGCCACCGATCCCGGCCAGCACCAGCAGCGCACCCGCGCGTGCGCCGGGCGGGGCGGCCGCATCCAGGTCGACCAGGCTCAGGTGGTCGGTATCGAACGACGATGAGCGCGCCTCGACCTCCGCTGCGGCGTACGCCGGGGTGGCGGCATCGGCCGACTCGTCCACCAGCGACCACGCGGTGTGATCGAACGGCACCGGCGGTGCCGCGGGGGGTTCCATCCGTGCGACCGGCGCTTCCGGCGGTTCGGGCACGATCGGCTGCAGCGCGGCCAGAGCGTGTTCGAATGCGACCGGTTCATGCAGCTGCGCCGGCGGTGCGTACAGGCCATCGGCTGGCACGTCGTCGGCCCAGCGGTGTGCCTGTTGCAGGTGCGTCTGCAGCGCTGCCTCCTGCGGCGCAGGTGGCGGCGCAGGACGGCCTGGCTCCAGCTGCAGGGTCGGTTCGTCCTCGGCGCCCGGCGGCAGCACCTGCTGGTGTCCATGCAGCTTGGCGGCCAGGTGACGCCCCCAGCGCTGCGCCTCCCAGCCGTTCCGGCGCGCGGCCAGCTCGGCTTCGTCGAACACCAGGCTCAGGCCGGGGGCCGACAGCACGGGCTCCAGGCGTTCCAGTGCGTCCTCGATCGCCGCTTCCAGTGCGATCACCACGAACTGCGGCCGCGCGTCATGCAGCGCCTGCGGTTCAAGGCCATTCGGGTCGTCTTCCAGCACGATCTGCACGTCGGCGTGCGCCAGTGCTTCGCGCAGGCGCTCACGCGCCGCGCCAGGCCGGGCCAGCAGGGCGACGGCCGGGTTGGCTTCACTCTCGGACACGGGCGATCCCCAGCAGGTCGTACACGTTACGCATCAGGTCCAGCTCCTGATAAGGCTTGCCCAGGTAGCGCTGGACGCCGATTTCGAAAGCGCGCTGCCGGTGCTTGTCGCCGCTGCGCGAGGTGATCATCACGATCGGAACGTCCCGGTAACGCGGGTCGGCGCGCATCGCGGTGGCCAGCTCGTAGCCGTCCATGCGCGGCATCTCGATATCCAGCAGCATCAGGTCGGGAACACGCTCCTCCAGCCGCTCCAGCGCTTCCACGCCATCGCGGGCGACGCTGACTTCAAAGTTGTGGCGCTCCAGGATGCGGCCGGTGACCTTGCGCATGGTCAGCGAGTCGTCGACCACCATCACCAGCGGCACCTGCCGTTCCTGACGCGGCGCGTTGACCAGCACCGGCGGCGTCGGGTTGGCCAGGTAACGACGCACCAGCGGCGCCACGTCCAGGATCACCACCACACGGCCATCGCCGGTGATGGTGGCACCGTAGATGCCCGGTACCGACGCGATCTGCAGGCCGACCGGCTTGACCACGATTTCGCGGTTGCCCAGCACCTGGTCGATCGCCACGGCAGCTCGCAGGTCGCCGGCGCGGACCAGCAGCAGCGGCACCTGCGCCTGGCCCTCGGCACGTGCCGGGGCCTGGCCGACCAGGCTACCCAGGTCGTACAGCGGATAGTCTTCGCCGCTGTAGCGATAGCTGCTGTCGGCGGCCTCGAAGCGCTCGCGCGAGAGGCGGCCGATACCGCTGACCGAAGCCACCGGCACGGCAAAGGTGGTTTCGCCGATCTGCACGAACACGGCCTGGGTAACGGCCAGCGTCTGCGGCAGGCGCAGGGTGAAACGCACGCCCTGGCCACGCACCGACTGGATATCGACCGAGCCACCCAGCTGGCGCACTTCATTGCGCACCACGTCCATGCCCACGCCGCGGCCTGCCAGCTGGCTGACCTGGTCGGCGGTGGAGAAGCCCGATGCGAAGATCAGATTGTCCAGTTCGTGATCGGCAGGCTGCGCGTCGGCGGCCAGCAGGCCACGGTCGATCGCGCGGCGACGGATCGCCTCCCGATCCAGGCCGGCGCCGTCATCGGCCACGTCCAGCACGATTTCCGAGCCTTCGCGATGCAGGCGGATGGCAATTTCGCCCTCTTCCGGCTTGCCGGCGGCACGGCGCTGCTCCGGCGCCTCCAGGCCATGGGCCACCGAGTTGCGCAGCATGTGTTCCAGCGGCGCGACCATGCGGTCGAGGACGTTGCGGTCCAGTTCGCCATGGGTGCCTTCCAGGGTCAGGTGGACCTGCTTGCCGGTGTCGATGCCGGCCTGGCGCACCACGCGGCGCAGACGCGGCACCAGGCCGTCGAACGGCACCATCCGTGCACGCATCAGGCCATCCTGCAGTTCCGAACTGACGCGCGACTGCTGCTGCAGCAGGGCATCGTACTGCCGCGAGAGATCGTCCAGCACGCCCTGCAGGCCGCCCAGGTCGGCGGCGGACTCGTTCAGCGCACGGCTGAGCTGCTGCAGGGTGGAGAAGCGGTCCAGTTCCAGCGGATCGAACTTCTGGTCGGCCTGGTCCTGCTCACGCTGGTAGCGGGCAACGATCTGCGCTTCGGTCTCCAGGTCGAGGCGACGCAGCTGGTCGCGCAGACGCGCGTTGGTACGTTCGAGCTCGCCCATCGCGCCGCGGAAGGCACCGAGCTGCTGCTCCAGGCGCGACCGGTAGATCGCCACCTCACCTGCGTGATTGACCAGCCGGTCGAGCAGATCTGCGCGGACGCGCACCTGCTCCTGCTGGGGACGTGCCAGCGGATCGTCCTCGACCGTGCTTTCGACCGGCAACGGCGCGGACAGCGGTGCATCGACCAGGGCAACGGTCGCGGGTACGACGGTGGTTTCAGTCTCCACCGGGCCAGCCGTGCCGACGGCGGCAGCCGCTGCCGGATCGGTGGCGGTACGTGCCTCGAAAGCATCGACCAGGTCCTGCGCCGGCTCCACCACGCGATGCTCGCCGGTACGGGTCAGCAGCTGGTGCAGGCGATCGAAACCGCGCTCGAGCAGCTGCACGTCGCGGCGCTCGATCTCGGTGCGCCCCGCCGCGACCACCTCCAGCAGCGATTCGATGCTGTGGCCGAGGTCGCCGATGGCGTTGATGCCGGCCATGCGTGCGCCGCCCTTCAGCGTATGCAGGTCACGCTGCAGGCCGGCGAGCACTTCGCGGTCCTGCGGCGCATCGCGCAGCTCGCTGATCAGGCCATCGCAGTGATCAAGCAGGTCCTTGCCTTCTTCGACGAAGATGTCGACCAGCTCGCGGTCATACACAGTGAAGTCAAGCAGATCGGCAGGCTCCTCGCCCACGCTGCCTTCCGGTTCCGGTTCCGGCATCGGCTCGATCGGCTCGTGTGCCGGCACGTCATCTTCGGCAACCGGACCCTCGACCGGCGTGGAACCGCCCGGTCCGGCAGCACCGCTGCCCTGGCCCGGCGCGTCTTCCATCTCGAAGAACGGCGACGGCGGCGCGGCTGCCGGCTGCGGATCGACCGCAGGCTCTGCAAGGGACTCCCCGGCATTCACCGTCGCCGGGGACGGCGGGTCGGCGCTCTCTCCTTCACCGACCGCCGTCTCCCCGCCGACGTCCGCATCCTCGGCAAAGGCATCCGCCTCGCCCGGCGCGAGTTCGCTGGCCTGCAGGCCGAGCACGGACCACTGCCCGTCGTCGGCCGGAGTCTGCTCTTCGTCGATCACATGCAGGCCGGCTTCGAGCGCAGCTTCCAATGTGACCGGTTCCGCAAAACCCGGCGCAGCCATGTCATCCTGCAGGCTCGACAGCGTGCTGTCGAGTGGCAGTGCAGCAGCGTCATCACTCGCATCGAACCCTTCCACGTCATCCCACGACGTATTCAGGTCGATCGTTTCGGTGAACGCAGCGGCGTCCGCCGCCTCATCCGCATCACGGTCGTCGACCGGCAGCGCGCTGGCGTCCAGGTACGGCGACAGGTCGTCCGCGCCTGTCAGCGCGGCGTCTTCGGCCAGCGCGGGGGGCGCATCGGCGACCGCCGGCGACACGACCGCTGCGGATTCATCGGCAGCAGCCGCGACGGGTGGCAGCGTGGCTGCGGCCTCCTGTCCGGTACCGCCCAGCGACGGCCAACCGGCGTCGAAGTAGCGCGAAAGGTCATCACTGGCCGTGAGCTCGGCCACGTCCAGTCCGTCCTTCGCCGGATCGGCTGCGGGCACGTCATGGGTGTCAGCAGGTGCACTGTCGATCCCGGCGTTGATTTCGGCGTCGATGTCGCTCTGCGCATCGGCAGGAAGCTGCGCGTCCACCTCGTGCGCAGGCTCTCCATCGGTCGCGAGCGCCTCTTCGTCATCCAGCCCCACCAGCGGCCAGCGCGCTTCCGGCAGTTCGCCGGCCAGGGCCTGCAGGCGCTGTACCAGCGCAGGCTGAGGCGCAATGCGCGGCTGCTCCGCCTGCAATGCTTCCATGGTCGCGGTAATGGCCTGCGCGGTCGCATCGAGCGCAGCAACACCGTCGTCGCCCGGCACCACATCGGCGGCCAGGGCCCGCTTGATATAGGATTCGGCGCCGCCCGTGACCGCCGTGATCTCCGGCACCTCGGTCATCGCGAAGGCGCCGTTCATGGTGTGCACGGCGCGCAGCAGCGCATCGCTCACCGGCTGTGGTGCCTGCTGCGCCGAGCGCAGCCACGCCTGCAGGGTTGCCTGGTGGACCTCCACCTCGGCTTCGAGGATCTCGCGCAGCACGCTGTCGATATTGGCCGGAGTCCCCTCGACCGCGGTCGCGTTCCCGGCGTCGGCTGTCGTCGCCGCTTCCGCTTCGAGAATGCGGCTGATCTCGTCCTCGCCCTCTTCCGCCGCCGGCGCCACCGGTGCGGGCGCCGCAGCCGGCAGCGGCACGTAGAACGTCTCTTCGCCGGCACCCACGCGATCGGCGACGGCCTGCATCGCCTGCAGATCGACACTGATGCGCTGGCCATGACGCAGTGCGTCGCTCAGCTGCGGCAAGGCGGCATGCGCGTGATCAACCATCGCCAGCACGGCCGGCGTGGCCGGACGGCTGCCGTCAAGCACACGGTTGAGCATGCCTTCGATCTTCCACGCGAACTCGCCCAGCGTCCGCGCACCGACCAGACGGCCGCTGCCCTTGAGGGTGTGGAAGATGCGGCGGATCGGCCGCAGCCGGTCCAGATTGTCCGGCTGCGCGTGCCATGCCGGCAGCAGCGTTCCGAGGTTGGCACGCTCGTCGTCGAACTCTTCCAGGAACACCTCGCGGATGTCCTCGTCGATGTTCTCCGCATCATCGTCGAAGCCGGCATCGAAGCCCGCTTCGGACGCGGCCGTGATCGCGACCGGCGCGTCGGCGGCCGATGGCATCGCCCGCGGGTTGAAGTCCTCCGCGGCGGCGCTCAGTTCAGCGAAGAACCGGGCATCGGCTTCGCTGAAATCGATCGGTGCGATGGTGTCGATCTCGATCAGGGCCACCGCCGGTGCTGCGTCTGCGGCAGGCGATGCGTCCGCGGCGAGCGTGACCGGATCCGTTGGCTCTGCATCAACGCTGTCCAGCACCGGATGCAGGTCTGCGTCGTCTTCCAGCACCAGCGTTTCCATCGCATGCAAGGACAGCACGTCGTCGGCGTTGTCCAGTGCATCGGCGTCGAAACGGAATACGACCTCATCAGCCGCCACGTCCGCGGCGCCATGCTCGGCGGCCACCGGATCGAATACCGGCGCCGACGTGATGTCCGGTGTACCGGATCCGGACGCGAACGCCACCGTGTTGTCGCCGGACACCGACGGTGCATCCGCCATGTCGTCCACCTGGGACAGCGTCCACTGCGGCACCTCGGCCGGTACCGGATCGATCGTTTCGTCGCTGGCCAAGGCCGGCGCATGGGCATCATCCGCGTGCGTGGCACCGACCTCTACAGCCGCCAGGTCCCATTGCGGCACGGCCGGGGCCGGTGCGCTGGACGCGGCGAACACCAGCGAGCCACCGGCATCGGGCGTCGTCCCGGGTACCGCGACCGGTGCCGACAACCCACCGAACATCAGCCCGTTGTCGGTCACTGGCGGTGCCAGCGGCGGATCGAAGACGAAGTCCGGCAGGGCGGCAGCCACACTGCCGGCGGCGGGCGCGGCCGTGCTCACATCGATGTCGACGTGGCCGGGCTGCAATGGCATCACCTGCAGGTCTACCGCCTCGCGCTCGACCGCTTGCACGCCCTGCGGCGCCTCGTCGATCGCGGCGCGCTCCGGCAGCGGCCAGTAGCGCAGCGCTTCCAGGCTGCTGCGGGTGATCTCCAGAATGTCCTCACGGCCCGGACGACGATCACGCAGGGCTTCGAGGTAGTACTCCAGGCTGGCCATGGCGTCGGCGAGCGTATCCAGCTGGCGCCCGCTGGGCACACGCTGGCGACCGATCAGCTCGGCGTCGATGTACTGCTGGACGCCGCGCAGGTAGTCGGCGGCGGTCCCCAGGTCGAGCATCCGCAGTGCACCGGCGACGTCGCCGAGCAGGCGCGGTACGTCCTGCAGTTCCGCGTGGTTCCAGCTGGTTTCGATGAACGCGACAAAGTGCTCGCGGGCCGCAGCGAAATTGGCGATGGCCTCGTGTGCCAGCACCTCGACGGTACGGCGGTTTTCCACGGCGGCAGGGTCATCCTCGCCGCTGCCATCCGCACCCAGATGGGCAACCTGGTCATCCAGCGACGCATCGACGTAGAGCAGCGCGCCGGCGATGTCCAGCAACAGGTTCTCGTCGATCTGCTGGCGGCCCTCGACCACGCCGCGCAGCGCGTCGCGCTGCTGCACGACCACGCCGCGGGCCACGCCCAGGCCCATCATGCCCAGCGTATCGGCCACGGCCCCCAGTTCGTCGGCCTGCGTCTGCAGCTGTTCTGCTGCACCGCCGGTGCGCAGATGCAGGTCCAGCGCATCCTTGATGCGCAGCAGCTCTTCCTTCACCGCGCTGCCGACCGTATCGAGCAGTTCGCGGTTGCGCCCGCTCAGGCTGCCGCGCGCATGGTCGAGCTCGGCTTCGGTGGCGGTGACGCTGTCGGGAGCGAACGCGAACAGGACGCTCTCGTTGATGCCGGCCGCACCGCGCGCGGCGCGGATGTCATTGAGCAGCGGCAGCAGCACGATCGGAATGTCGCGGTGGCCGTTCTGCAGGCGCTCCAGATAGTCGGGCAGCAGCACGCTGCCGCGCATCAGCGTGGCGCAGGCCTCGTCGCGATCAGACGCCTGGCCGCTGCCGATCGCATTGGCGAGCTGCTCCAGCTCCTCGGCCACCATTGCCGGGGCGTACAGTTCGACCATGCGCAGGGTGCCCTGCACTTGGTGCAGGTGGCCGGCGCAGATACGCATGCGGCTGGCATCGGACGGATCCTCGGCGTAGTACTCGACCTCGTTGCGCACCTGGCGCAGGGTCTCGTCCAGCTCGGGCTTGACCCAACCCAGCGCTGCGTGGCTCATCGCATCGCGCAGAGTGCTCATTGACAGGCTCCGGTCGCCGCCGCGCGAAGGCCGCGCTGGATCTGGCGTGGGGAATGGAAATGCTTCATCGACGGGTTCCTTGCTCTTCGCCCTGCCCGCGTCACGCCGGCAGCTTGAAGTCGGCGACCGAACGACGCAGGTCGGCAGCCAGCTGCGCGAGGTGGCCGATCGACTCCGCGGTCTGTCCGGCACCCTGTGAGGTCTGGCCGGTGATCTGGCGGATCACGCCCATCGTGCGGGTGATGTCCGACGCGGCTGCGGACTGCTGCTGGGCCGCGATGGAGATGTTCTTGATGAGGGTGTTCAGTGCATTGGACACGCGCTCGATCTCGGTCAGTGCCGTACCGGCGTCTTCGGCCAGACGTGCACCGGACACCACTTCGGCGGTGGTCTGTTCCATCGAGGTGACGGCCTCGTTGGTGTCGGCCTGGATGGCCTGCACCAGGTTCTCGATACGGCGCGTGGCGCCCGATGTGCGCTCTGCCAGGCGCTGCACTTCGTCGGCCACGACCGCGAAGCCGCGGCCCGCTTCGCCCGCCGACGCGGCCTGCACCGCTGCATTCAATGCCAGGATGTTGGTCTGTTCGGAAATGTCGTTGATCAGTTCCACGATCGAGCCGATCTCCTGCGACGACTCACCCAGGCGCTTGATGCGCTTGGACGTTTCCTGGATCTGGTCGCGGATCTGGTCCATGCCCTGGATGGTCTCGCGGACCACGCCGGCACCCTCGGCGGCAATCACCACCGAGCGCTGTGCCACGTCGGCCGATTCGGCCGAGTTGCGCGAAACCTGCTCGATGCTCGCTGCGATTTCGCCGATGCGGTCCGAGGCCGAGGTGATCTGGTTGGCCTGGTGGCCGGCTGCTTCTGCCAGCTGCATGGCCGTCGCCTGGGTTTCCTGGGTGGACAGCGCGACCTTGGCCGAGGTGTCGTTGATGGTCGTCACCAGGTGGCGCAGCTCGTCGACGGCGTAGTTGATCGCGTCGGCGATGGCGCCGGTCATGTCCTCGGTCACCGACGCCTTGACGGTCAGGTCGCCCTCGCCCAGCGAGGAGATTTCGTCCAGCAGGCGCATGATCGCCTGCTGGTTGCGGCTGTTGAACTCCACCTGGGTCTGGTAGCGCAGCTCCTGCTCACGCGAGCGGCTGCGCACGTTGGTGGAGACGAAACCGATGATCGCGATCAGCGACAGCGCACCGGACGCTACACCGATCCAGAAGTTCGGGAACAGGCGGGTATCGGACACCGAGCCGAACGAAGAGAAGGCTTCGAACAGCTTGCGGCTGTCATCCAGCATGTGCGCCGAGCCCTGGCCCAGCGCGGTGGCCGCCGACTGCGCGGCGAACAGCTGGCGCGAGCTGGCCAGGATCGCATCGGCATCGGCCTTCATCGCCTGCCACTGGGTGTGCGACTGCTCCAGCGCGGCCACGGCGGCCGGGCCACGCACTGCGGTGATGCCCAGTTCCTCGTTGCCGTTGCGCAGGCCGTCGAGCACCTGCGAGAACACGGTGATGTCACGCGCCAGTGCGTCGCCCGCGGCGGCCGCCGAAGAGCCGCCCGCACGCATTTCGGTGACCCGTCGGGCCATCGAGCCGGCCACCACGACCTGCTGCAGCGCGCTGTATACCTGCGCGGCCGGTGCACCCGAAGCCGACATCGCGCGCACCACCTCGTTCAGCTGCGCCTGCAGCCCCGGCACCGCGCCAGTGAAGTTGTTGGCATTGCCGGCCAGGGCCAGCACCGCCGGCTCGCTGGCGACCAGCTGCCCGGCCTGCTTGCCCAGCGGCGCCCAGGTTTCACCCAGCGTCGAGATCGCCCGCGACACGCCCGGTTCCTTGCCGTAGCGCCCCTGCAGCGTCGAGACATTCTGTTCGATCGCGTTGCGGGTGGCCTTGAAGGCAGTGAACGCCTGGGCATTGCCGCCCACCGCGTCACGCCCCTGGTTGGCCAGCTGCTGCGACAGCACCTGCAGGTCCGCGGCCTTGGAACCGGCATCGGCCAGGCGGCTGCCCTGCCAGGTCGCTACGCCGGTATTGACGCCGAACAGGATCATCGATGCCAGCAGCAGGGCCAGCCAGAGGTTGCTGCCGCCCAGCCGAAGCTTGCCGGTCTTGGTGGCGTCCGAAGCAGTACTCATCGTTCAACCTCGATCTTCAGTGCAGGGGGCGATGCCCGGCCTCAGGCCGCGGCTTGCCGGAATTCAGGAGTGCGCGACAGCAGCGAGAGCGAGAACACGCCCCAGTCCTGGCCGTCAGCATGGAAACCGCGCTCGACGAAGTGCCCGTAACGACCCTCGGCCAGGCTGCCGGCCTCGATCTGCTGGTCGGCTTCGAAGCTGCGCTGGCCGAACAGTTCGTCGATGGTCAGTGCGACGTCACCGCCGGCCTGGCGCATGATCAGCACGCGCTGCCCTTCCTGCTGCACGGTGCGTGTGCCTTCCAGGAAGTACTTCAGGTCGACCACCGGGAACAGGTTGCCGCGCAGGTTGCCCACGCCCAGCAGCCAGGGCTGCGCGCAGGGCACGGGCGTGACCGGCGGCATCGGCACGATCTCCACCACTTCGCGGAAATCGGACACCAGCCGGCGCTGGCCGACGCGATAGCCGACGCCTCGCCACAGGTCCTGGACGAATTGCCGGCCCGGCAGCTGCACCGCATGGGCCAGGCTGCGCCGTTCGTAGGCTTCGAGAATGTCGAAAGGCGAGCGCATCAGGCCACCAGTTCGTTGATCCGCGCGATCAGTTCATCCTCGCGCGGCGGCTTGACGATGTAGTCGGCCGCACCCTGGCGCAACCCCCACGCCTTGTCGGTCTCCATCGCCTTGGTACTGACGATGATCACCGGGATGTGCCGGGTCGCGGCGTCGCGGGCCATCGCCCGGGTGGCCTGGAAACCGCTCATGCCCGGCAGGACCACGTCCATCAGCACCAGCTGCGGCACCTGGTCGCGGACAAGCTGCAGGCCATCCTCGGCGTTGTCCGCTTCCAGCACCTCGTGGCCGGCACGGCGCAGCCACTGGGTGAACACCGCGCGGTCGGTCGGTGAATCCTCGATCAGGACGATACGAGCCATTGTGCCTTTCCCCCCTGGTCAGGCGTTGACGTATGTGCGGATGGCACCCAGCAGTTCTTCGCGCGTAAAAGGCTTGGTCAGGTACTGCTCCGACCCGACGATGCGCCCCCGCGCCTTGTCGAACAGGCCATCCTTGGACGACAGCATGATCACCGGGGTCGCCTTGAACAGCTGGTTTCCCTTGATCAGCGCGCAGGTCTGATAGCCATCCAGACGCGGCATCATGATGTCGACGAAGATGATCTGCGGTTGCTGGTCGGCAATCTTCGCCAGCGCTTCAAAGCCGTCGGTGGCGGTGACCACCTCGCAGCCTTCGCGCTTGAGCAGCGTTTCCGCAGTCCTGCGGATGGTCTTCGAATCATCGATGACCATCACCCGGAGTCCTGCGAGTTCCCCGCCCGCAGTCGTGTTTTCAGTCATTGCCTATCCCCAAGCGCACGGCCCGGTCTCAGGCGGGGGCCGCTACGAAAGCGTATCTATATCGCACTTTCCGCGCCCGCTTCAAGGCCGGCCCATCACGCGGGCCGTGCTACCGGGCTGAACGTGACGGGGTTCGCATACGGTGCGCGGCCCG
Source organism: Stenotrophomonas sp. GD04145 (assembly GCF_029835135.1). NCBI lineage: Bacteria > Pseudomonadati > Pseudomonadota > Gammaproteobacteria > Lysobacterales > Lysobacteraceae > Stenotrophomonas > Stenotrophomonas sp. GD04145. The sequence goes on from NZ_JAODZG010000012.1 coordinate 47,035, forward strand.
GCGGACGGACGCAGCGTTGCATCGCCGCAGGGAGGCGCACGGCGGGCGTTGCCGCTACCATCAACGCCTTGCCTGACAGGTGCGCCCATGCCGTTGAACGTCATCGTGGTGATGGACCCCATCGCCCACATCAAGATCGCCAAGGACACCACCTTCGCCATGCTGCTGGAAGCCCAGCGCCGCGGCCATGCCCTGCACTACGTGCGGCCGGGCGGACTGGCCCTGGAAGGTGGCGTGGCGGTGGCCCAGACCGCCCCGCTGCGGGTCCGCGACGACCCCGCCGGCTGGTACGAGCTGGGCGGGTTCAGCCGGACCGAGTTCGGTCCCGGCCAGATCGTGCTGATGCGCAAGGATCCACCGGTCGATGCCGAATACGTCTACGACACCCAGGTGCTGGACGTGGCCGCTGCGGCCGGCGCCTGCGTGGTCAACAATCCGCAGGGCCTGCGCGACTACAACGAGAAACTGGCCGCGCTGCTGTTCCCGCAGTGCTGCCCGCCGACCCTGGTCAGCCGCGACGCCAAGGCATTGAAGGCCTTCGCGCTGGAACATGGCCAGGCCGTGCTGAAGCCCCTGGATGGCATGGGAGGGCGCTCGATCTTCCGCAGCGGCCAGGGCGACCCGAACCTGAACGTGATTCTGGAAACGTTGACCGACGGCGGACGCAGGCTGGCGCTGGCACAGAAGTTCATCCCGGACATCAGTGCCGGCGACAAGCGCATCCTGCTGATTGACGGCGAGCCGGTCGACTACTGCCTGGCGCGCATTCCGCAGGGCGACGAGTTCCGCGGCAACCTGGCCGCTGGCGGGCGCGGCGAAGGCCGTCCGCTGAGCGAGCGCGACCGCTGGATCGCCGCGCAGGTGGGACCGGAAATGAAGCGCCGCGGCATGCGCTTCGTCGGCCTGGATGTGATCGGCGACTACCTGACCGAAGTCAATGTCACCAGCCCCACCTGCGTGCGCGAACTGGACGCGCAGTACGGCCTGAACATCGCCGGCACGCTGTTCGACGCGCTCGAGGCCGGCCTGCACTGATGCCCGCCGCACCCGCCGTCCTGCCACCGCCGCCGCGCGAAGCGCAGCGGCTGGGTGCCACCCTCACCCTGTCGGTGCTGGTCCACGTCCTGCTGATCCTGGGGGTGGGTTTCGCCGTGAAGGGCGAGGCCCCACTGGTGCCCACGCTGGAAGTGATCTTCAGCCAGACCCGCACCGCGCTGACGCCGAAGCAGGCGGACTTCCTGGCCGCCGCCAGCCAGGAAGGCGGCGGTGACCACGACCGCGCGCAGCGTCCGCGCGACAACCAGGCCGGGATCGTGCCGCAGGCCCAGGCCGGGGTCAGCCCGGTGCCACAGCAGCAGCAATCCGCAGCGCCCGTGCCACCGCCGCAGGCCCGCGTGGTCAGCAGCCGCAATGGCCAGGACACGGTGGCACGTGCGCAGGCCCAGCCAACGCCACTGGAACCGGTGCCGGACACACCGATGACCGCACGCGAGCAGCGCGATGCGGAGATGGCGCGGCTGGCGGCCGAGGTCCACCTGCGCTCGGCGCAGTACGCCAAGCGACCGAACCGCAAATTCGTCTCGGCCAGCACGCGCGAGTATGCCTATGCCAATTACCTGCGCGCCTGGGTCGACCGCGCTGAGCAGGTGGGCAACCTGAACTATCCGGACGAGGCACGGCAACGCCGTCTCGGCGGCCAGGTGGTCATCAGCGTTGGCGTGCGTCGCGATGGCAGTGTGGAAAGCAGCCGCATCCTGCGTTCAAGCGGAACACCGCTGCTGGATGAGGCCGCGCTGCGGGTGGTGACGCTGGCACAGCCGTTCCCGCCGCTGCCGCGTACCGAGGACGGAATCGACATCCTGCAGGTCACCCGCACGTGGGTGTTCCTGCCCGGCGGCGAACTGCGCGACGACCGGTAGGGGGTGTTGCCCGGGCCTGCGGCCCGGGACCCGCTGAAGGCAACGGCAACGGCAACGGCAACGGCAACGTCAACAGCAAAAGCGGCGGTCAGTGTAGTGACGCCTGGCGGGGCGGTGCCGGGCGGTGGGGACGCCGCAGGTACGTCTGTGCAGGCTCAGCCGTTGGCCTTCGCCTTGGCCTCGCGCGCGGCCTGCTGCTCGACCAGGGTCAAGGCCACGTTGTCGCGCAGGTAGGCCGGTTCCACCCTCTCCGGCGCGATGCCCTCGCCACGTGCCAAGGCCGGCACCGCCAACGCCAGCACGTCCGATGCCCGCGGCAGCGCCGCGGCGTCGAACCCCCGCAGGCCCGCCCCCAGCTGCGTGACCAGCGCGCCCTCGGCCGCACCGAATCCAGTGCCGACACCGAACACCGACAGATCGTCCGGCAACGCTACTGCGGCCGGTGCGCACACCCGCTCTGCATCGCACGGCATCGGCAGGCCGTCCACGCGCTCGAAACGCGCGACGTAGAGTTCGCCCATCCGTGCATCGATCGCCGACAGGATCTGCCTTTCTTCTGCCGGCGCACGCAGCGCCAGCACCTGCAGGGTCGATACCGGCAGCAGCGGACGGTCCAACGCCAGTGCGATGCCCTGGGCAAGGGCGATCGCCAGGCGCACCCCGGTGAAGGCACCCGGACCACGACTGAGTGCGATGCCATCGAGCTGGCGGCGGCTGATACCGGCCTCGGCCAGCAGCGCGTCGGCCCACGGCAGGCTCAGCTCGGCATGCCGACGCGGGGCGATCTCGAAGCGTTCCAGGACCTGCCCGTCTACGTGCAGGGCAACGGAACAGGCTTCGGTGGCGGTTTCAAAGGCGAGCAGTTTCATCGGGTCGGATCAGAACAGGGGGAACGTGCCACCCGGGGCGGGGTGCGTGGCCGCCACAGGGGCGTCCGGCGCTCCAGCATCGGTGGCGGGGTGCCATTGTGGCGCAAAGAAGGACTGCACATCGGCCAGACTGCGGGTACGGCGGAAAGGTGGCAGCGAATCGAGGAAGATCCGGCCATAGCCACGGTTGAGCAGCCGCGGGTCGCACAGCACCAGCACGCCGCGATCGCTCTCACTGCGGATCAGCCGGCCGACGCCCTGCTTCAGCGCGATCACGGCCTGCGGCAGCTGCTCGTCGCGGAACGGATTGCCCCCCTGGCTGCGGATCGCCTCCAGCCGCGCCTCGTAGACCGGATCGTCCGGCGCGGCAAAGGGCAGCTTGTCGATCACCACGACGCTCAATGCTTCGCCGACCACGTCCACCCCTTCGCGGAAACTGGCCGAGCCCAGCAGCACGCCGTTGCCGGAATCGCGGAACTGCTGCAGCAAGGTGGCGCGCGGCGCCTCGCCCTGCACGAACAGCGGCCACGGCCCATCGCGCAGCGCCTCAGCCGCTTCGCGCAGGGCCCGGTGCGAGGCGAACAGCAGGAATGCACGGCCCTGCGAGGCCTGCAGCACCGGCCGCAGGACCTGGATGAGCGAGGTGCCGAACCCCCGCGCGGCGGGATCGGGCAGGCCTTCGGGCAGGTAGCACAGTGCCTGCTCGGGCCAGTTGAATGGACTGGACTGGACCAGTGTCTGCGGATCATCCAGGCCGAGCCGGCGGGCGATGTGATCGAAGCCACCACCGACGGTCAGCGTCGCCGACGTGAAGATCCATGCGGCACGACTGCGCTCGCGATGCTCACGCAGCGGACCGGACACATCCATCGGCGTGCGCTGGCAGCGGAATCCGCGCGGGGTAAGTTCGTACCAGAGCACATCGGCGCTCGCCGCCTGCGCAGGGTCGGCATCGAAATCAAGCGCCGGTTCGTCATCGCCCAGCCAGCGCCCCAGACGCGATACCGCCTCGCGCGCACGTGCGTGGCAGGCATCGAGGCCTGCGGCGGCTTCGCGCAGCGGCTGCAGCGCCTGCTCCAGATTCACCAGGCCGGTCATCACCGCATCAAAGCCATCGCGCACCTGCGGCATCGCCAGTGCGCGCCACTGCGTGCCACGGGATGGCAGGCCATCCATTGCCGAGCGCAGCGCACGCAGTGCCTCCTGCAGCTGATCGACCGGCGCCTGCAGCGCTGACTGTGCGCCACCGACACCGCGCGCCTCGGCCAGACAGTCCCGGCCCAGCTCCTGCCAGGGTCGCATGCCGAAGCCCTCACCGAAGAACTGCGCTGCCAGTTCAGGCAACTGGTGCGCCTCATCGATGACGAAGGCCTGTGCGCCCGGCAGCAGCTCTCCGAAGCCCTCCTGCTTCAGCGCAAGATCGGCCAGCAGAAGATGATGGTTGACCACCACCACGTCCGCAGCCTGTGCGCGTTGCCGCGCGCGCACCACGAAGCAGTCATCCCAGAACGGACACTCGGTGCCCAGGCAGTTGTCGACGGTGGAGGTAACCATCGGCAGCAGGGGTGAGTCATCGGCCAGGCCTTCCAGTTCCGCGATGTCGCCATGTTCGGAACGACCGGACCAGGCCAGGATGCGCTGGAACTGCGCCGCCTGCTCCGGGCTGGAGAAGCGTGGCTCGCCACGCGCCTGCTGCAGGCGGTAACGGCACAGGTAATTGCTACGCCCCTTCAGCAGCGCGCTGCGCAGGCCGACCCCCAGTGCCTGGCGCACGCGTGGCAGGTCGCGATGGTAGAGCTGGTCCTGCAGCGCGCGGGTACCGGTGGAAATGATCGTACGCAGGCCGGACAGCAGCACCGGCACCAGGTAGGCGAAGGTCTTGCCGGTGCCGGTGCCGGCCTCGGCCAGCAGCAGGTCGCGCTGCTGCAGCGCATCGGCGATGGCCTCGGTCAGGCGCAGCTGTGCCGGACGCGGGACGAAGGCATCCAGGTGCGAGGCAAGCGCGCCGCCTGCGCTGAGTGCTTCGCGGCTGGCGTGGACAAGGTCGGACATCAGACGGAAAGGATACCGGGCCGGGCGCTGCCCGGCACCCGATTCAGGCTAGAGCGAGAGCAACAGCGCATGTTCATGGCTCTGGGTGGCTGCGTGCCGGGCTGGTCGGGAGGGGCCAGAGCCGTTTTCCCGTGTGAAACGCACGCAGCGCGCGACCCGCTTCTGATTGTCTTTTTCTCTTCCGTGGCTGGCAGCACACGGGAACTGTCAGAGGCCGGGCGGGGTGGGTTGCGCAGGGGCGTGAGCCGCATGGATGCGGCGACCGAGCTTACATGGACGTACTTGCAGCGGCCCCTGCGCAGCCCATCCCGCCCGGCCAAGCGCAATGATCCAGTAGTCCGCACCAGCCACGAGGGGCTCCGCCGTTGGCCGTATCCGCGCCGAAGGCGCGATAATGACCGGATGGAAACCGTCCGCATCGCCACCCGCAAGAGCCCGCTCGCCCTCTGGCAGAGCGAACACGTCGCCGACCGCCTCCGCCAGGCCCATCCCGGCCTGCACGTGGAGCTGGTCCCGATGAGCACGCGCGGCGATGAAGTGCTCGACCGCTCGCTGGCCGCCATCGGTGGCAAGGGCCTGTTCCTGAAGGAACTGGAGCTGGCCATCCTGCGCGGCGACGCCGACTGCGCCGTGCATTCGCTGAAGGATGTGCCGATGGAACTGGATGCGCCGTTCGTGCTGCCGGCCGTGCTGCCCCGTCATGACCCGGCCGACGGCTTCGTCTCCAACCTCTATGCCTCGCTTGATGCGTTGCCCATCGGCGCGCGCGTCGGCACGTCCTCGCTGCGCCGCCAGGCCCAGCTGCGTGCGCTGCGCCCGGACCTGGAACTGCTGGACCTGCGTGGCAACGTCAATACGCGCCTGGCCAAGCTCGACAACGGGGGCTACGACGCCATCGTGCTGGCCGTCGCCGGGCTGGAGCGCCTGGGACTGGGCGATCGGATCGTGCTGCGCCTGCAGCCGCCGCACTGGCTGCCGGCGCCGGCGCAGGGCGCCGTGGCCGTGGAGTGCGACGGCAGCAATGCGCCGCTGATGGCCTTGTTCGCTGCGCTCGATGACGCCGCGACACGCGCCTGCGTGGAAGCGGAGCGGGCAATGAACCGCGCGCTGCATGGCAGCTGCCATGTGCCGGTGGCGGCGATCGCGCAGTGGCAGGGGCAGGACCTGCACCTGCAGGGGCTGGTCGGCAGCGCCAGCGATGGCCGTGCGGTGCGCGCCGAAGGCGTGGGCCCGGCCAGCGACCCGGACGCGCTGGGCCAGCGCGTGGCGCAGAGGCTGCTCGATGGCGGGGCGGGTGAGCTGCTGAACGCCTGACCCGGCCGATTCCCTCGGCCAGGCGCTGCGGAACAGAAACGAAAACGGGCGCCAGGCGCCCGTTTCGCTTATTTGAACTTGTAGACCACGTTCATGGTGGTCAGCGTATCGGTCTTGCGCTTGTCCACCGCGACGTCGCTGTTGTAGCGGGCCTGCCAGCCGGCCTTCAAGGCCAGGTGTTCATTCATGCTCACCGACAGGCCGAAATCGTTCTGGCCGAAGGTGTTGTACGACCCCGATTCGACCAGCAGCGTGTTGACCAGATCGGTGTTCTCGGTAAGCGAGTACTTCATGTCGAACAGGCCACGACCGATCAGCCCGGTACGGGTGCGATCATCCTCGGTGCTGTGGGTGCGGCGCACACCGGGGCCGACCTGGGCATCGAAATAGAAGCGCTCGGTACTCCACAGGCGGGTGCCGTAACCCAGACCGAACGAGCTCTGGCGGTCGTAGGTGGCGAAGTCATCTCGCTCGGTACGCACCGTGGCCGTCAGCTGGCGGTGCTCGCCCAGCTGCAGCGCGCTGCCGGCGCTGCCGGTGTAGCGGTTGGCGGTGGTGTTGTTGCGGCGGGTGGTGGTGCCGTCGTCGTTGGTCTCGGTCACCTTGGAGCTGGAACGCAGGCCGAACAGGTCCATGCTGTGCACCCAGTCACCGTCGGTGTAGCGCAGGCGCAGGCGGCCGTTGAAGCTCTCGGTGCTGCTGTTGCCGCGTGCCGAGGCGAAGCCGAGCTCGCCGCCGCTGCCGCTCCAGGGCGAGGACATCGCCGCCAGTTCGGATGCATCCTGCGCGTATGCCAGCGGGGCGCAGAGCAGCAGGGGAATCAGCAGGGACACGCGCAGGGACATCGAGGCTTCTCCGAAGCGGTTAACAACCCGTGATGATACTGGAAGCGTGATGGCCGTCCGCCCCATGGCGCTGGCCGCTTCAGCAGGCGTTGTCACCGCTCCCCATTCAGGGCAGCTCGATGCGGAGGGAGGGGTCGTTGAAGCGCGAATAGCGCAGGCGCAGCTGGAACACCTTGCCGTTGCTGCTGCCGCTGCGCACGATCTGGCGTGGCAGGCCCTGCCCATCCACCCAGTACTCCAGGCGCTCGCCGGGGCCGGCGCCACGCAGCCGGTAGCGGCGGGTCTGGACCCCGTCCAGCGTCTGGCTGCCCAGATCCTCGGCCTGCAGCGCCGCGGGCGCGACGTCGGCCGGCAGCGGCGTCCGCCATTGCTCGAGCAGACCGGGCGGCGTCGGCACCTGGCGGATGGCCCCGTCGGCCTGCAGGAACATCGTGTCACCGATGATGGTCTGTGCACCGGCCGCCGTCTGTACCCGGAATCGGTCCGGGGCCACGAAGTCCATCGCACTGCGGACCGGCTGTGGCGTACCCAGCACTTCCAGTTCCGCGTGGAAGCTGCGCAGGGCGGCGAACCGTTGGCTGGCGGCCAGTACCGCCTGCGCCGGGTCGGCCTGCGGAACGACCGCGTCGTCGCCGGACGGCGCTGGGGGGCGACCACAGGCAGCCAGCAGCAGGCAGGCCAGCAGGGGCAGGGCGGGCAACCGGCGCATGGGAGGGCTTTCGCAGAGGGCGGGGCGCCCACGATAGCCCAAACCCCCCACACAAGACCCGCGACTCGGACATAATCGGGGGCATGGACCGATACGAACGCATCACCGCCCTGCATCGTCTGCTCAAGTCCGCGCGCTATCCGGTGACGGTGGCGACCCTGCAGGACAAGCTCGGTTGTTCCCGTGCCACCGTCTACCGCGACCTGGCGTTCCTGCGCGACGCGCTGATGGCGCCGATCGAGGGCGATGGCGAGGCCGGCTTCCGCTATCACGCCGACGAAAGCGACCGCTTCGAACTGCCCGGCCTCTGGCTCAGCTCGGAGGAGCTGCATGCCCTGCTGGCATCGCAGCACCTGCTGGCCCGTACCGGCGGGGGCGTGCTGTCTTCGGTGCTGGCACCGCTGCAGCAGCGCATCGAAAGCCTGCTGGCCGCGCAGGCGGGGGTCTCCAGCTGGCCGGTGGACCGGGTGCGGGTCATTCCGCATCGCGGCCGCAAATTCGACGAAGGCAGCTTCCGCAGCGTGGCTTCGGCCGTGCTCGAGCGGCGCCAGCTGGGCTTCGAGTACCGCGCCCGTTCCACCGACGAACCGACCAAGCGCACTGTTTCGCCGCAGCGCCTGACCCACTACCGCGACAACTGGTACCTCGATGCGTGGGACCACGACCGCGAGGCCCTCCGCAGCTTCGCGGTGGACCGGATCCACAAGGCGCGGGTGATCGACCACACGGCCCGTGACGTGGCCGACAGCGAACTGGACGAGCAGCTGGGTGCCAGCTACGGCATTTTCTCCGGTGCGCCGAAGGGCTGGGCCACCATCCTGTTCAGCGCCAAGGCTGCGCGCTGGGTCGCCGATGAGCACTGGCATTCCAAGCAGCAGGGCCGTTTCCTGGCCGACGGCCGCTATGAGCTGAAAGTGCCTTACAGCGTGTCACGCGAACTGCTGATGGATGTGCTGCATTACGGCTCGGATGCCGAGATCGTCGAACCGAAGATGCTGCGCGAGCAGGCCAAGGCGCTGCTCGAGCTGGCCCTGAGCAACTACGATAGATCCTGACCTCCCCCCGAGAATCATTCCGCCCATGAAGAAGACCCTGTTGCTGCCCCTGCTCGCCGCTGCGCTGGCCCTGACCGCCTGCGGCAAGTCCGGCGAGCCTTCGCAGAAGCTGGTGGTGGCCGCCACGGCCGTGCCGCACGCCGAAATCCTCGAGGTGGTCAAGCCGATCCTCAAACAGGAAGGCGTGGAACTGGACGTGCGCGTGTTCAACGACTACGTGCAGCCCAACGACCAGCTGGTGCAGAAGCAGGTGGACGTGAACTACTTCCAGACCGAGCCGTACCTGGACGCCTACAACCGCGACCGCAAGACCGATCTGGTGACGGTGATCGGCGTGCACATCGAGCCGTTCGGCGCATACTCGCGCAAGATCAAGTCGCTGGCCGAACTGCGCGAAGGCGCGGATGTGGTCATCCCGAACGATCCGAGCAACAACAGCCGGGCGCTGATCCTGCTGCACAAGGCCGGTGTGATCGAGCTGAAGGATCCGACCAATGCGCTGGCAACCCAGCGCGACATCGTCTCCAATCCGAAGCAGCTGAAGTTCCGCGAGCTGGATTCGGCGATGCTGCCCCGCGTACTGGATCAGGTGGACCTGGCCCTGATCAACACCAACTATGCATTGGATGCGGGTCTGAACCCGACCCGGGATGCGCTGGCGATCGAAAGCAAGGACTCGCCGTACGTGAACTTCCTGGTGGCCCGGCCCGACAACAAGGATGACGCGCGCGTGCAGAAGCTGGCCAAGGCGCTCACCAGCGCACAGGTGAAGACGTTCATCGAGACCAAGTACAAGGGTGCCGTGCTGCCGGCGTTCTGATGTTGGGGCAGCGCCGGGCCATGCCCGGCGGATTGGGGATTGATTCGCCGGGCATGGCCCGGCGCTACCGCCCTCAATCGACGTGGAAGGCCAGGGTGGCGGCGACCGCCTGCTGCCACCCGGCATACAGCGTCTCGCGCCGTGCTGCCGGCATCTGCGGCTCGAAACGGCGGTCCAGTCCCCATTGCGCGGCGATCTGTTCGCGGCTTTCCCAGAATCCCACCGCCAGCCCGGCCAGGTAGGCCGCGCCCAGCGCCGTGGTCTCGGTCAGCCGTGGCCGCAGCAGCGGAACGCCCAGAATGTCGGCCTGGAAGCTGGCAAGGAAGTCGTTGCCGATCGCGCCGCCGTCGGCACGCAGCTCGCTCAGGCCGATACCTGCATCGGACTGCATGGCATCGAGTACATCGCGGGTCTGGTAAGCCATTGCTTCCAATGCTGCACGCACGAAGTGCGACCTGCTGGTGCCCCGGGTCAGGCCGAACATCGCTCCACGCACGTCGCTGCGCCAGTAAGGCGCACCCAGGCCCACGAACGCCGGCACCAGATAGACGCCAGCGCTGTCGCCGACCTTCGCGGCCAGCGCCTGGCTGTCGCTGGCCCGATCGATCATGCGCAGGCCGTCGCGCAGCCACTGCACCACCGAGCCGGCGATGAAGATCGACCCCTCCAGTGCATACTCCACGCGCCCGTCCAGGCCCCAGGCGATGGTGGTCAGCAGGCCATTGTGCGAACGCACGGCCTGCGTTCCGGTGTGCATCAGCATGAAGCAGCCGGTGCCGTAGGTGTTCTTCACCATGCCCGGCTGGAAGCAGGCCTGGCCGAACAGCGCGGCCTGCTGGTCGCCAGCGATACCGGCGATCGGAATCGGGTGGTCGAAGAAGAACTGCGGCCGGGTGTGCGCGTACACCGCGCTGGAGTCACGCACCTGCGGCAGCATGGCGCGCGGAATGTCCAGCAGCGCGAGCAGCTCGTCGTCCCAGTCCAGGGTGTGGATGTTGAACAGCAGCGTGCGTGCGGCGTTGCTGTAGTCCGTCACGTGTGCCTGGCCGCCACTGAGATTCCAGACCAGCCAGCTGTCGATGGTGCCGAACAGCAGTTCGCCACGCTCCGCGCGCTGTTGTGCGCCTTCCACGTGATCGAGGATCCAGCGCACCTTGGTGGCCGAGAAGTAGGCATCGATCAGCAGGCCGGTGCGTTCACGGATCAGCGCTTCGTGCCCCTGCGAGCGCAACCGCTCGCAGATGGCCTGGCTTTGCCGGGACTGCCAGACGATGGCGTTGTGGATCGGCTGGCCCGTGGCGCGTTCCCAGACCACGGTGGTCTCGCGCTGGTTGGTGATGCCCAGTGCGGCGATGTGGCGCGGGTCGATCTGTTCGCGGCTGAGCAGCTCGGTCAGCGTGGCGTAGACGCTGGTGAGGATCTCGCGCGGGTCATGTTCCACCCAACCGGGCTGCGGGAAAATCTGGGCGAACTCACGTTGCGCGCTGCCGACGATGTCGCCGGCGTGATCGAACAGGATCGCGCGCGAACTGGTGGTGCCCTGATCGATGGCCAGCACGTAGCGGGGCGTCATGCGGCGTCTCCGGTAGCGATGGGGAAATCCTACTGCATCGGCAGCGACGGGCCATGCCGGGTGTCACCGCGATCGGCCGGGCATGGCCTGGTGCTGCTGTTCCTCCAACCAGTCCTGCAGGCGTGCCACCTGTGCGGTGTCCAGCCGCAGTCCCAGCTTGCTCCGCCGCCACAGTATGTCCTCGGCGGTATGCGCCCATTCGTGATCGCGCAGGAACACGACCTCATGGGCGTGCAGCCCACCGCCGAAGTGTTCGCCGAGATCGTCCATGCCCTGCACCCCGTGCAGCAGCTCGGTGCTGCGGCTGCCATAGGCCTCGGCCCAGCGCCGCGTAGTGTCCTCAGGCAACCACGGTGCGAGTCTCCGCAGGTGAGAGCGTGCCTGCACGGCATCGCCCCAGTCGCTGCCCGGCAGCGGCGTCCCGGCTGCCGTCCATGCCGGCCCCATCTGCGGCAGGTGGGGCCGCAGCAGATCCAGCGCTTCTTCGGCCAGAACGCGGTAGGTGGTCAGCTTCCCCCCCAGCACGTGCACGGCCGGCGCGCCCTGCACCTGCAACTGCAGGCGATAGTCGCGGCTGAGTCGTGCCGCGCGCGGATCCGGGTCGGCCAGCAGCGGGCGCACGCCGGCAAACTGCCAGACCACCTCCGTCGCCGTGATCGGCTGGCGCAGATAGCGGTTGGCCGCCTCGCACAGGTATGTCACTTCCGAAGGCAGCACGTGGCAGCGCGCCGGATCGCCCTGATAGTCGGTGTCGGTGGTACCCACCAGCAGGTGGTCGTGGGTGAAGGGCAGCAGGAATACGACCCGTCCGTCGGGCTGCTGCAGCAGGCAGGCGCTGTCATCGGGCCAGGGCCGGCGCAGCACGATGTGGCTGCCCTGCACCAGGCGCAGGGCCGGTGTGCCGCTGCGCGCCTGCATGCGTTGCAGCAGGCCTCCGGCCCAGGGACCGGCCGCGTTGGCCACGGCATGTGCATGCACCGTCTGCTGCTGTCCCGCTGCATCGACCAGTACCACCCGCCAGTGGCCCTGCTCGCCGTGCAGTTCGACGCAGCGGGTGCGAACCTGTACACGGGCACCGCGTTGCGCTGCATCCAGCGCGTTGAGCAGGACCAGGCGTGCATCGTCCACCTGCGCGTCGGCATAGCTGAAGGCCTGGTGCAACGATGGCGACAGCCACGTGCCCAACGGGTCGTGTGGCAGGTGCAGTGCGCGCGAAGCCGGAAACGCTGCGCCGCGATGGCCGAGGTGGTCATACAGCCACAGGCCGAGCCGCAGCATCCAGCGTGGCCGCAGGTGGGGTTCCCAGGGCAGCACGAAGCGCAGCGGCCGGACCAGGCAGGGCGCCTGCCTGCGGAGCACATCGCGTTCGCCGAGCGCCTTGCGCACCAGGCCGAACTCGCCCTGTTCCAGGTAGCGCAGCCCGCCATGGACCAGCTTGCTGCTGGCGCTGGAGGTATGTGCCGCAAGATCGTGCTGCTCGCAGAGCAGCACGCGCAGGCCGCGGCCTGCGGCGTCGCGTGCGATGCCGGCGCCGTTGATGCCGCCTCCGATCACCAGCAGGTCGACGTTGTCCATCCCCATCACCGGCCTTCCGTCCTTTGCAGAGTCAAGCCCTGCTCGACGTCCGGAGAAAAGCAGTCGAGCACGGCCCGACTCTACACAGAATGCGGGTGACGGAAACGACGACGGGCCCCGAAGGGCCCGTCGCGTACAGACAGTGAAGCAGGCGGTGCTTAGAAGCGGGCGCCGATACCCACGCCGACAGTCCACGGATCCAGCTTGGCTTCGCCGATCTTCTCGCCACCAACCTTCACGTCCGGGCGGGCGCGCATGTAGCGGGCATCAGCACGGGCGAACCAGGTGGAGTTGATGTTCATGTCGACGCCGACGGTGCCGATCACGCCCTTGGCATCCTTCAGGCGGATGTCGGAGCTGCTGCCGTCAGCCAGCGATTCGTTGCTGAAGGCCGACTGGAAGTAGCCCACGCCCACGAACGGGCGGAACACGTTGTCGGCCTGGCCGAAGTGGTACTGGCCGCTCAGCGCGACCGGCTGCTGCTCGACGCTGCCCAGGCGGGTGTTGCCCGGACCCTTGACGCGGTGATCGAACTTGTCGGCAGCGCCCCACAGCTCAACGGCCCAGTTGTCGTTGACGTAGTAGCTGAAGCTGACGGTCGGCGCCGGGCCGCCATCGAGCTTCTTGACGCCGGTGATCGGGTCATTCTTCGGCTGCAGCAGCGTGACGCCGCCAACCACGGCAAAATGCTTGCCCGAGGCGGTGTCGGTGGTGCTGCTGTCCTGGGCGAAAGCGGCCGGCGCGAAGGCGGCGGAGGTCAGCAGGGCGAGACTCAGGATACGGATGGAGCGCATGGGGGTATCTCCTAATGTTTCTTGTTTTTGGGCCCCCGGTTGCGGGGCGAGCACACCGTAGTCGCCTCAACATGAATCGAATCCGACGCGCGTTAAAAAATAGTTCGCTCTGTTCAGCGATGAGTTCGAAAAGCCTGTTTTCATGGGGTTTTTGCTCTGGAGGAATGTTCATGCAGTTGCACAAACCGTGAGCGCGCCAACGCTCTGCATCGGCCTGCCCGCGCAGGTGAACACGCGATCGCGCGTGTTGCTGCTTGGTTCAATGCCGGGTGCTGCGTCGCTGCACGCTGGCCAGTACTACGCGCATCCACGCAATCGTTTCTGGCCGCTCATGTCCGATATCTGCGGCTTTGACGCCGGTTTGCCCTATCCGCAACGCATGCGCGCGCTGAACGCCGCCGGTGTCGGGGTGTGGGATGTGATCGGCCGATGCGAGCGCCGGGGCAGCCTGGATGCGGACATCGTGCGTGGCACGGAAGTGGCCAACGCGCTGCCGGAACTGATCGCCCTGCTGCCTGAGCTGCAGCTGATCGGCTGCAATGGTGCTGCGTCGATGCAGGCATTCCAGCGCTGGGTGCTGCCTGTCCTGGGGGCGCCACCGCGTGTGCTGGCGCTGCCCTCGACCAGCCCGGCCAATGCGGCCTGGTCGCTGCAGCGCCTGCGTCAGGCCTGGCAGCCGGTGGCCGATGCACTGGCGACATGAAGCGGACATGGTGCGGACAATACGCTACCCACTGGAGGTGCCTGCGCCCCATGGGCAACAGCGTGTCCCGGCTGCGTGCGTACTGAAAACACCTGTAACGGTTGGCGCTGGCCCCCGCTGGCCGCACAATAGACGTTTCCCTACACCAGATTGCCGGAGTTATCCCCATGGCCGAAATCAAGGAAGCACTTGTCCCCGATATCGGTGACTACAGCGATATCCCGGTAATCGAGGTGCTTGTCGCCGTTGGCGATACGGTCAGGAAGGACCAGGGCCTGGTGACGCTGGAAAGCGACAAGGCGACCATGGAAGTGCCGTCTTCGGTGGCCGGTGTGGTCAAGGAGATCAAGGTCAAGGTGGGTGACACCCTGTCCGAGGGCAAGGTCGTGGCGCTGATCGAAGTGGCGGCAGACGAGGCCGCAGCGCCGGCCGCTCCGGCCCCGGCCCCGGCCAAGGCCGCTGCCCCGGCGGCTGCCACCCAGAGCGCCCCGGCCCCGGCGGCTGCCGCGCCGGCCGCCCCGGCTGCCGGTGGCGGTGCGGTTGAAGCCCGGGTGCCGGACATCGGCGATTACACCGACATCCCGGTCATCGAAGTGCTGGTCGCCGTGGGCGACACCGTCAAGAAGGATCAGGGCCTGGTCACGCTGGAAAGCGACAAGGCGACCATGGAAGTGCCGTCCTCGGTGGCCGGTGTGGTCAAGGAACTGAAGGTCAAGGTGGGGGACACCCTGTCGCAGGGCAATGTGGTGGCCATCATCGAAGCCGAGGGTGCTGCTGCGCCGGCGCCGACCCGCGAAGCGGCTGCGGCGGCCCCGGCCGCTGCCGAGACCGCCACCAAGGTCGAGCCGGTCGCTGTGCCGGCCCAGCCGGACAAGCTGGCGGCTCGTGAGATCGCGTCGGCCGGCGCTCCGTCCAGCCCGCCCGTACAGTTCAACGCCGATGGCGTGCTGCCGGCCAAGGTGCCGTATGCCACCCCGGCGGTGCGCGTGTTCGCCCGCGAGCTGGGCGTGGACCTGCTGCAGATCAGCGGTACCGAGAAGGGCGGGCGCATCACCAAGGGTGACGTGCAGAAATTCGTCAAGGCCGCGCTCAGTGGTGGCGTTCCGGCCGCGGGCGGCACCGCTGCCGCCGCGGGCGGCGGGCTGAACCTGTTGCCGTGGCCGAAGGTCGATTTCAGCAAGTTCGGCGAGACCGAAGTGCAGCCGCTGTCGCGCATCAAGAAGATCTCCGGCGCGAACCTGGCCCGCAACTGGGCGATGATTCCGCACGTCACCCAGTTCGACCAGGCCGACATCACCGATCTGGAAGCACTGCGCGTGGCACTGAACAAGGAGAACGAGAAGGCCGGCATCAAGCTGACCATGCTCGCCTTCCTGATCAAGGCCAGCGCCGCAGCGCTGAAGAAGTTCCCGGAGTTCAACGCCTCGCTGGACGCCAGCGGCGAGAACCTGACCCTGAAGAAGTACTTCAACATCGGGTTCGCCGCCGATACGCCGAACGGCCTGGTCGTGCCGGTGATCCGCGACGTCGACAGGAAGGGCGTGGTGCAGATCGCGCAGGAAACCGGCGAGCTGGCCAAGAAGGCGCGCGACGGCAAGCTGGGCCCGGCCGACATGAGTGGCGGCTGCTTCTCGATCAGCTCGCTGGGCGGGATCGGTGGCACCGCGTTCACCCCGATCGTCAATGCGCCGGAAGTGGCCATCCTGGGCGTGTCCAAGTCCTCCATCCAGCCGGTCTGGAATGGCAAGGAATTCGCACCGAAGCTGCTGCTGCCGCTGTCGCTGAGCTACGACCACCGCGTCATCGATGGCGCCCTGGCCGCACGCTTCACCACGTACCTGTCGCAGGTACTGGCCGACATGCGTCGCGTGCTGCTGTAAGGCACCCGCTTCGCCCCCACCGTGTGGCCGTCGCCCTTGGCGCGGCCGCCTGACGAAACGCAGTGACAGCCCGCCGGCCACCCCGGCCGGGCATGAGGAAAACCACCATGGCCACGATTGAAGTCAAGGTTCCCGACATCGGCGATTACAGCGATGTGCCGGTGATCGAAGTGTTGGTCGCCGTCGGCGATACGGTGAAGAAGGACCAGGGCCTGGTGACCCTGGAATCGGACAAGGCCACGCTGGAAGTGCCGTCCTCGGCCGCCGGTGTGGTCAAGGAACTGAAGGTCAAGCTCGGCGATACGCTGTCCGAGGGGGCCGTGGTGGTCCTGCTGGACACCGAAGGAGCCGCCGAGGCCCCGGCCAAGGCAGCCGCACCTGCGCCTGCGGCCGCCGCCCCGGCCAGCAAGCCGCCGGTGACCCCGTCGCATCGTGCCCCGGCCGAACCGGCCGCACCGAAGCCGGCACTGGCCAGCGGCAAGCCGGCCGACATCGAATGCGAGATGGTCGTGCTGGGCTCCGGCCCGGGCGGCTACACCGCCGCGTTCCGCGCAGCCGATGTCGGCCTGGACACGGTACTGGTCGAGCGCTACGCCAGCCTCGGCGGCGTCTGCCTCAACGTCGGCTGCATTCCGTCCAAGGCACTGCTGCATGCGGCGGCGGTCATCGATGAAGTCGCCCATGCCGGCGATTTCGGCGTGGAGTTCGGCAAGCCGACGATCACTTTGGACAAGCTGCGCCAGTACAAGGAAAAGGTCGTCAACCAGCTGACCAAGGGTCTGGCTGGCATGGCCAAGCAGCGCAAGGTGCGCAACGTGCAGGGTGTCGGCCGGTTCCTGTCGGCCAACGAGCTGGAGATCACCGCCGCTGACGGCAGCACGCAGCTGCTGCGCTTCCAGAAGTGCATCATCGCCGCCGGTTCGCAGGCGGTGAAGCTGCCGAACTTCCCGTGGGACGACAAGCGTGTGATGGATTCCACCGACGCGCTGGAGCTGGCCGAAGTGCCGGGTTCGCTGCTGGTTGTCGGTGGCGGCATCATCGGCCTGGAAATGGCGACCGTGTACGGTGCGCTGGGCAGCAAGGTCACCGTGGTCGAATTCATGGACCAGCTGATGCCGGGCGCCGACAAGGACCTGGTCAAGCCGCTGGCCGACCGCCTGAAGAAGCAGGGCATCGACGTTCACCTGAAGACCAAGGCGTCGGGCGTCACCGCCGATGCCAAGGGCATCACCGTGACCTTCGAGGCGGCAGAGGAAGGACAGTCGCCGGCGCTGGCGCAGGGGACCTTCGACCGCGTGCTGGTCGCCGTGGGTCGTTCGCCGAATGGCAAGAAGATCGATGCCGAGAAGGCTGGCGTGCAGGTCACCGAGCGTGGCTTCATCCCGGTTGACCGGCAGATGCGTACCAATGTGCCGCACATCTTCGCCATCGGTGACATCGTCGGCAATCCGATGCTGGCCCACAAGGCCACGCACGAGGGCAAGCTGGCGGCTGAAGTGGCGGCCGGCCACAAGAAGGAGTGGGTGGCCCGCGTGATTCCGTCGGTGGCCTACACCAATCCGGAGATCGCCTGGGTGGGCGTGACCGAGACCGAGGCCAAGGCCAAGGGCCTGAAGGTCGGCGTGGCCAAGTTCCCGTGGGCGGCCAGTGGCCGCGCGATCGGCATCGGTCGCACCGAGGGCTTCACCAAGCTGATCTTCGACGAAGAGACCCACCGCATCATCGGTGGCGCGATCGTCGGTGTGCATGCCGGTGACCTGCTGGCCGAGATCGGTCTGGCCATCGAGATGGGCGCGGAAGCCGAAGACATCGGCCACACCATCCATGCCCATCCGACGCTGAGTGAATCGGTGGCGATGGCTTCGGAAATCTACGACGGCACGATCACCGATCTGTACATGCCGAAGAAGAAGTAAGGCGCTTGCGCCGGGCCATGCCCGGTGAAACGGAAAGCCCGGCTCAAGCCGGGTTTTTTGTTGGTGGCTTCTGTGGCTTCGGTGACTGTGGTCGCGAGCTTCCGGGCCGCTGCGCGGGTGGCAGGCATTTGGACACATGTCCCCCGTCGTCCGCCTGCGGCGGTCGCCTCCTCCTTTACTGTGTCCAAACGCCTGCCACCCACGCAGCGGCCCGGTGTACGGACGGTCCAGCCGCAGAGCCACTTCAACAGACGCGTCGAGGCCTGACACGCGGAGGGAGAGGGGGCTGCGTGCGAAGTAAAGGAGGAGGTGACGGCCGCAGGCCGGCGCCGGGGGACATTCGCATGCAGCCTCCTCTCACTCCTGCGCACCCGCGATCCTGCGATTGCGGCCTGTGTAATCGCGAGCGTCCGGGCCTCTGCGTGAGCGGCAGGCGCTTGGACAAATGTCCCCCGCCGTCCGCCTGCGGCGGTCGCCTCCTCCTTTACTTGTCCAAACGTCTGCCACTCGCGCAGCGGCTCGGCGTGCGGAGGGTCCAGCCACAGAGCCACTTCAACAGGCGCGTGGCGGCCTGACACGCGGAGGGAGAGGGGGCTGCGTGCGAAGTAAAGGAGGAGGTGACGGCCGCAGGCCGGCGCCGGGGGACATTCGCATGCAGCCCCCTCTCCCTCCAGCGCTTCGACCATGCCGCTTTTACCCCGGCAGGACAAAGCAGCACAAAAAAACGCGGCCCCCGATGTTCCGGAGGCCGCGCCAGGAGAGAGTGCGATGGAAGGGGCAGGAATCAGAACACGAAGCTGACGCCGGCCACCGGGCCCTTGAATTCCTGCTTCAGACCGATGGTGCCGTCGCTGCCCTTCTTGTCCGCATCCAGCTTGAACCAGTCGTAGCCGGCGAACAGGCCGAAGTTCTTGGTCAGGCGGTAATCGACGATGGCATTGGCGCGGCTCAGGTCACCCTTGTAGTCGTCGAAGCTGCCCCAGCGGGTGTTGAGGTACTGACCCTGCAGGGTGATCATCCACTTCTCGGACGGGGTGAAGCTCAGGCGTGCACCGACCACCGGTGCCACACCGTCGGTCTTCTCGTCCAGGAACTGGCCTTCATACACGGTGCCCAGGTCCGCATAGCCCTTGGTGCTGACCTTGGCGTACTCCGCACCCAGCTGCAGGCCCAGATCGAAGGTGTCGGTGTCGACAACGGAGTAGTCGTAGACCAGGCTGGCCACCTGGTACTTCAGCTCGGCCTTGACGAAGCTGTCAGCCGGCACGTTGACGCCGCCGAAGGAGATGTCCTGGCCCAGCGTCTCGCGCCGGTCCTTGTCGTACTTGAAGTAGTTGAACAGGAAGCGCTGGCGGTCGCTGAGGCGGAACATGCCGTCTACCCGCGGTTCCCATTCCTTGCCGCCGAGCTTGAAATCTTCCGAGAAACCGACGTCCTGGCCGGCGACAGTGGTGTTGCCGCGCAGCGTGTTGTCCGAATCGATGTTCATCGCACCCAGGCGCAGGGCGAAACGGTCATCGCCTTCGGCGGCATGGGCGGCGCTGGCGAACGATGCGCCGGCGGCAAGCAGGGAGAGGGCGAGCAGGGTGGGGACGGAGCGCATCGAAGAGTCCTTGTAGTGGTTCATCAGAATGAAGCCCACTGTGCAGGACGCACTCGTCCACCATGCGTGAACGTATGGTCGATGGCGTGTGCACGGTTCAGCGCTGTCACGACCATGAAAAAGGATGGCCCCGGAGCCGGGCTTCGGGGCCATCGTGGACCTGCGGGGCGAAGCGTCGACGAGGTTGCTGCAGGCAGGTCGGAAGGTCGGACCGGCAAGGTCGCGGAAAGTTCCCAGGCGTGCGACCAAAGTTCAATACGCTGCACCGCAGCATCATGTGGACGTCATTGTCCCTTGGGCGGCACGCAAAAATGTAACCGTTACCGCAACTTGCGCCCTTCCGGGATGAACAGGCAGCGGTTGTCTCGCAAATTGTCCCATTGCTATAATTTGGCGGCTCGATGAGGCCCCCCTGCTGTAGCCGCCTCAGCCCTCCACTTGCAACCACGCGGGACGTCCTGTGCTGAACTCCGTTGAAGCGGGTCGGCGACTGATGCTGCGCGCCGCGGTCTACCCGCTGGCCGCAGTGGCTGTCCTGGCCCTGGCCTTCCTGCTGGTAGGGCCGAAGTACGCGCTCGGTGCCCTGGCATCCGGCGTGGCGATCTCGGCCGGTGGCTGGGTCGCGGCACGGATGGCGCTGGGCGGGGGTGCCCTGGCTGCGGGGTCGGCAATGGCACGGCTGATCATTGCGATCGTGGCGAAGTGGGTAGTCGTTTTCGGCGTCCTGCTGGTGGGGTTCCTGGTCTTCAAGCTGCCTGCATTGGCGCTGTTGGCCGGTATCGCCGTCGGCTTGATGTTCCAGGTCCTGGCGATGGCCAGGCGTTGACAGAATTCAATTAACTAAGGTTCCGGACACATGGCGGGCGAGGCTCTAACCCCTACCAGCTACATCCAGCATCACCTGCAGAACCTGACCGCACCGGTCGGCAACGGCGACGGGATGTTCTGGCATATCCACGTCGATACCTTCCTCACCGCGGTCCTGATGGGCCTGGTGATCGTGGTCGCCTTCTGGCTGGGCACCCGCAAGGCCACGGCTGGCGTGCCGGGCAAGTGGCAGGCCTTCGTGGAGATCTGCCTGGAGTTCGTCGACCGCCAGGCCAAGGACACCTACCACGGCAAGAGCAAGCTGGTCACGCCGATCGCCATCACGATCTTCTTCTGGATCCTGATGATGAACCTCATCAAGATGATCCCGGCCGACTTCATCGCCAAGCCGCTGGAGCTGGCGGGCATCCATTACTGGAAGCCGGTGCCGACCGCCGACGTCAATGCCACCCTGGGCATGGCCATCAGCGTGTTCTTCCTGATGCTGTTCTTCGCGCTGAAGTCCAAGGGACTGGGCGGCTTCATCAAGGAGTTCCTGACGGCTCCGTTCGGCAAGTGGATGATGCCGTTCAACCTGATCCTCAACATCGTCGAGTGGCTGAGCAAGCCGATCTCCCTGGCGATGCGACTGTTCGGCAACATGTTCGGCGGCGAAATCGTGTTCCTGCTGATCTGGGTGCTGGGTGGTGCCGGTTTCTTCGGCGCCATTGCCGGTGGTGCGTTCGGCCTCGGCTGGATGCTGTTCCACCTGCTGGTGATCCCGCTGCAGGCCTTCATCTTCATGATGCTGTCGATCGTGTACCTGAGCCTGTCGGAAGACGCTCACTGAGTTTCAAGCTTCAACGCGTTTCAACCTTCATCCGTTTCATCACCCTTAGCAACTTAAGTTCCTGGAGATAACCATGTACTTCGCCGTCCTGACCAACTTCGCGCAGATTCAGAGCTCCACCGCCCTCGCCGTCGGCATCATGATCGGCCTGGCCGCGCTGGGCGCCGGTCTGGGTCTGGCCATCATGGCTGGTAAGTTCCTGGAGTCGGCCGCCCGCCAGCCGGAACTGATCCCGGTCCTGCAGGTCCGCATGTTCATCACCGCCGGCCTGATCGACGCCGCGTTCATCATCTCGGTCGCCGTCGGCCTGCTGCTGGCCTTCGCCAACCCGCTGTCGGCCGCCTTCGCCGGTGCCGTCACCAAGGCTCTGGCCGGCTGATACAGCGGTTTGAGACGACCGGGTGCTGATGCACCCGGTTTCGGATGAAGGCCGGATGCGCCGCCCCGGCGGCGCGTCCACCCCGAAACCAGCGATCGAGCTAACCATGAATATCAATTTCACCCTTCTTGCGCAGGCGCTCGCCTTCGCTGGTCTGATCTGGATCATCGCGACCAAGATCTGGCCGCCGCTGATGAACGCGATCGAAGAGCGCCAGCAGAAGATTGCTGAAGGCCTCGCTGCTGCCGACCGCAGCCAGAAAGATCTGGCCCAGGCGCAGGAGAAGGTCAACGAAGCGCTGAAGGAAGCCCGCACCAAGGCCAACGAGATCATCGACCAGGCCCACGCGCGCGCCAACCAGATCGTCGACGCAGCCCGTACCGAAGCGATCACCGAAGCCACCCGTCAGAAGGAACTGGCCCAGGCTGAGATCGACGCCGCCGCCAACCGTGCCCGTGAAGATCTGCGCAAGCAGGTGTCCGCGCTGGCCGTGACCGGTGCCGAAAAGCTGCTCAAGCGCGAAATCGACGCCAACGCCCACAAGGCGCTGCTCGACGAGCTGGCCTCGGAGATCTAAGGATGAGCCAGGCCCTCACGCTTGCCCGCCCGTACGCCCGCGCCGCGTTCGCGACCGCGCGCGACGAAGGCGCGTTCGCGCCGTGGTCGGACGCCCTGGCGTTCTCCGCCCACGTCGCCGCCGACCCGCGCGTGGCGGCCCTGCTCGCCAACCCGGAGCTCGGTCGTGACGACGCTGTCGCCCTGCTGGCGCCGGCGACCCACGGCGAAAGCTTCTCGCGCTTCCTGGCCATCCTGGCCGAATCGCATCGTCTGCCGCTGCTGCCGGAGATCTCCGGCATGTTCGACGCCCTGCGCGCCGAAGCCGAGCACGTGGTCAAGGCCACCGTGACCTCGGCCGCCGAACTGTCGGCCGGCGAGCTGGACGCGATCAAGGTCGCGCTGCGCAAGCGCTTCAACCGCGAGGTCGATGTGACCACCGCGGTCGATGCCTCGCTGATCGGCGGCGCCGTGATCGACGCCGGCGACGTGGTCATCGATGGTTCGCTGAAGGGCAAGCTGGCCCGCCTGCAGACCGCGCTCGCTAACTGAATTCATTTAACGTCCGGCCCCGCTGCCGGCACTAGGACTTGACGATGGCAACCACGCTCAACCCCTCCGAAATCAGCGAACTGATCAAGAACCGCATCGAGAAGGTCAAGCTGGCCGCGGAATCGCGCAACGAAGGCACCGTGACCAGCGTGTCCGACGGCATCGTGCGCATCTTCGGTCTGGCCGACGTGATGCAGGGCGAAATGATCGAACTGCCGAACAACACCTTCGCCCTGGCCCTGAACCTGGAGCGCGACTCGGTCGGCGCCGTGGTCCTGGGTGACTACGAGCACCTGCGCGAAGGCGACGTCGCCAAGACCACCGGCCGCATCCTGGAAGTGCCGGTCGGTCCGGAACTGCTGGGCCGCGTCGTCAACGCGCTCGGCGAGCCGATCGACGGCAAGGGCCCGCTGGGCACCGACGTGACCGCTCCGGTGGAGCGTGTTGCTCCGGGCGTGATCTGGCGCAAGTCGGTCGACCAGCCGGTGCAGACCGGTTACAAGTCGGTCGACTCGATGATCCCGATCGGCCGTGGCCAGCGCGAGCTGATCATCGGTGACCGCCAGACCGGCAAGACCGCCATGGCGATCGACGCGGTGATCAACCAGAAGGGCACCGGCATCAAGTGCGTGTACGTTGCGATCGGCCAGAAGGCATCGACCATCGCCAACATCGTGCGCAAGCTGGAAGAGAACGGCGCCCTGGCCCACACCATCGTCGTGGCCGCCACCGCGTCCGAATCGGCTGCGATGCAGTACATCAGCGCCTACTCGGGCTGCACCATGGGCGAGTACTTCATGGACCGCGGCGAAGACGCGCTGATCGTTTACGACGATCTGTCCAAGCAGGCCGTTGCCTACCGCCAGATCTCGCTGCTGCTGAAGCGCCCGCCGGGCCGTGAAGCCTACCCGGGTGACGTGTTCTACCTGCACTCGCGCCTGCTGGAACGCGCTGCCCGCGTGTCCGAGGAGTACGTCGAGAAGTTCACCGAAGGCAAGGTCACCGGCAAGACCGGTTCGCTGACCGCGCTGCCGATCATCGAAACCCAGGCCGGCGACGTGTCCGCCTTCGTTCCGACCAACGTGATCTCGATCACCGACGGCCAGATCTTCCTGGAAACCGACCTGTTCAACGCCGGCATCCGCCCGGCCGTGAACGCCGGTATCTCGGTGTCGCGCGTCGGTGGTTCGGCGCAGACCAAGATCATCAAGAAGCTGTCGGGCGGCATCCGCATCTCGCTGGCCCAGTACCGTGAGCTGGCTGCGTTCGCGCAGTTCGCTTCGGATCTGGACGAAGCCACCCGCAAGCAGCTGGAACGTGGCCAGCGCGTCACCGAGCTGATGAAGCAGAAGCAGTACGCGCCGATGTCGATCGCCAACCAGGCGCTGTCGATCTACGCCGTCAACGAGGGCTACCTCGACGACGTGCCGGTCAACAAGCTGCTGGCGTTCGAAGAGGGCCTGCACGCCCACTTCGCCAACACCCAGGGCGAGCTGATCAACAAGGTCAACGCCACCGGCGGCTGGGACAACGATATCGAAGGTGCCTTCAAGAAGGGCATCGCCGACTTCAAGACCACCGGCAGCTGGTAACAGCGCATGGGGAACGGGGCCTGGCCCCGTTCCACCGTTGAACAACGCGGGGCATCAGCCCCGCGCCACGGGAAACAAGAGATGGCAAGCGGACGCGAAATCAAAACCAAGATCAAGAGCGTGCAGAACACCCGCAAGGTGACGCGCGCCCTGGAGATGGTCTCGGCCTCCAAGATCCGCAAGGCGCAGGATCGGATGAAGACCTCGCGTCCGTACGCGCAGGCGATGAAGCAGGTGATCGGCCACCTGGCGCAGGCCAGCACCGATTACCAGCATCCGTTCCTGGTCGAGCGCGAGCAGGTCAAGCGGGTCGGTTTCATCGTGATCTCCTCCGATCGCGGCCTGGCCGGCGGCCTGAACAACAACCTGTTCCGCAAGATGCTGGGCGAAGCCAAGGCATGGCAGGACAAGGGTGCGGAAGTGGATCTGGTGACCATCGGCCAGAAGGCATCGACCTTCTTCCGCCGCGTCAAGGTCAACATGGTCGGTAGCGTGACCCACATCGGCGACGTGCCGAAGCTGGAATCGCTGATCGGTGTGATCAAGGTCATGCTCGACGCCTTCACTGAAGGCAAGGTCGACCGCGTGTACCTGGTCTACAACCGCTTCGTGAACACCATGACGCAGAAGGCCAGCTTCGATCAGCTGCTGCCGCTGCCGGCGGCCGAGAAGCAGGTCGCGCACCACGACTGGGATTACCTGTACGAACCCGATGCCGCGACCGTGCTCGAGCACGTGATGACGCGTTACATCGAGTCGCTGGTGTACCAGGCATTGCTGGAAAACGTCGCCTCCGAACATGCCGCACGCATGGTCGCGATGAAGGCGGCGAGCGACAACGCCAACAAGCTGATCGGTACGCTGCAGCTCGTCTACAACAAGGCGCGCCAGGCAGCGATCACCCAGGAAATCTCCGAAATCGTCGGCGGCGCGGCAGCAGTCTGACCGCGTTCGTTCAAAGCACACATTTAGAGGATGCAGCAATGAGTCAGGGCAAGATCGTTCAGATCATCGGCGCGGTCGTCGACGTCGAATTCCCGCGTGAGTCGGTGCCGAAGGTGTACGACGCACTGAAGGTCGACAACACCGAAATCACCCTTGAAGTCCAGCAGCAGCTGGGCGACGGCGTGGTGCGTACCATCGCCCTCGGTTCCACCGATGGCCTGAAGCGCAACCTGGTCGCCACCAACACCGGTCGTGGCATCTCGGTGCCGGTCGGCGCCGGCACCCTGGGCCGCATCATGGACGTGCTGGGCCGTCCGATCGACGAAGCCGGCCCGGTCGCTGCCAGCGACAACTGGGAAATCCACCGTGCGGCACCGTCGTACGAAGACCAGTCCCCGGCCACCGAGCTGCTGGAAACCGGCATCAAGGTCATCGACCTGATGTGCCCGTTCGCCAAGGGCGGCAAGGTCGGCCTGTTCGGCGGCGCCGGCGTCGGCAAGACCGTCAACATGATGGAACTGATCAACAACATCGCCAAGGCGCACAGCGGTCTGTCCGTGTTCGCCGGCGTGGGTGAGCGTACCCGTGAGGGCAACGACTTCTACCACGAAATGAAGGACTCCAACGTCCTGGACAAGGTGGCGATGGTGTACGGCCAGATGAACGAGCCGCCGGGCAACCGCCTGCGCGTCGCGCTGACCGGCCTGACCATGGCCGAGTACTTCCGCGACGAGAAGGACGAGAACGGCAAGGGCAAGGACGTGCTGCTGTTCGTCGACAACATCTACCGCTACACCCTGGCCGGTACCGAAGTGTCGGCACTGCTGGGTCGTATGCCGTCCGCCGTGGGTTACCAGCCGACCCTGGCCGAGGAAATGGGCGTCCTGCAGGAGCGCATCACCTCGACCAAGAACGGTTCGATCACCTCGATCCAGGCCGTCTACGTTCCCGCGGACGACCTGACCGACCCGTCGCCGGCGACCACCTTCGCCCACCTGGACTCGACCGTGACCCTGTCGCGTTCGATCGCCTCGCTGGGTATCTACCCGGCCGTCGATCCGCTGGACTCCACCAGCCGCCAGATGGACCCGCTGGTCATCGGCCACGAGCACTACGACACCGCCCAGCGCGTCCAGCAGACCCTGCAGAAGTACAAGGAACTGAAGGACATCATCGCCATCCTGGGCATGGACGAACTGTCCGAAGAAGACAAGCAGGCCGTGTCGCGCGCCCGCAAGATCGAGCGCTTCTTCAGCCAGCCGTTCCATGTGGCCGAAGTGTTCACCGGTTCGCCGGGCAAGTACGTGCCGCTGAAGGACACCATCCGTGGCTTCAAGGCCATCGTCGATGGCGAGTACGACCACCTGCCGGAGCAGGCGTTCTACATGGTCGGCGGCATCGAAGAAGCGGTCGAGAAGGCCAAGAAGATGGCCGAGAAGGCCTGATCCGGGAGGGGCGGGAGCGATCCTGCCCGACCTGACGCCGGCGCCGGGCAGCCGCCCGGGCCGGTGGACCTCCACGGTGGCATCGCGCCACCGCGAACAGCGAAGAGATTTGCATGAGCACGATCCGTTGCGACATCGTCAGCGCCGAGCAGGAAATCTTCCGTGGCGAAGCGACCCTGGTCGTGGCCACCGGTGAGCTGGGCGAACTGGGCATCGCGCCCAAGCACGCACCGCTGATCACCCGCCTGAAGCCGGGCAAGGTGGTGGTGACCACGCCGAACGGCGAGCAGCTGGATTTCGCCATTTCCGGCGGCATCCTGGAGGTTCAGCCGCAGGTGGTGACCGTGCTGGCCGACACCGCGATCCGCGCGCAGGACATCGACGAAGCCTCGGTCCGCAAGGCCAAGGAAGAAGCCGAGCGCATCCTGGCCAACCGTGGTGAAGCCATGGAAGTGGCCGAAGCCCAGCAGAAGCTGGCCGAGGCCGTGGTCCAGTTGCAGGCGCTGGAGCGCCTGCGCAAGAACCTCAAGCACTGAGGCTCGCCACACCCACAAAAACGCCGGCCTCGTGCCGGCGTTTTTGTTTGTGCGCCATCACCGCCGGTCAGCGGTAGACCACGTGGCGCATCAGCAGGAACGACACCGCCGCCAGTCCGCCCTCGACCAGCGGCTTGGCCAGCCACGCGTAGCGCAGGCCCAGAGCCTGGTCGACCAGGCTGACCAGCAGCGTGCTGGCCGCCGTCAGCAGCAGCCACAGCGCGCAGAAGCGCGCAAAGCGCTTCCAGCCCAGCTTGTGCGTGCCCGGCTCGGCGAACGTGTAGCGACCGTTGAGCCAGAAGCCCAGCAGCATCCCCGCCAGCCGGCCCGTGACGTTGGCCGGTGCAACCGGCAACCCCAGTGCGGTGGCCGCCACGAAGACCACCCAGTCGACCAGCAGCTGCACGAGCCCGATGACGAGGTAGGTGCTTCCCTGGCGGATGAGGCTCATCGGCATGCTGAAGAAGGAGGGGCATCCATGTTAACGGGCCACGCTCTAGAATCGGTGTCATCGAACCACGGATTCCCCCCATGACCCAACCCCTGCACGTGATCATCCTGGCCGCAGGTGCCGGCAAGCGCATGAAGTCGGTGCTGCCGAAGGTGCTGCAGCCGATCGCCGGGCAGCCGATGCTCGCGCATGTCATCGCTGCCGCCCGCGAGCTCGACCCCGCTGCGATCCACGTGGTATATGGCCATGGTGGCGAGGCAGTGCGGCGCCACTTCGCCGACCAGACCGACCTGCAATGGGCCGAGCAGGCACAGCAGCTGGGGACCGGCCACGCGGTCGCGCAGGCGATGCCGCAGGTGCCCGACGCCGCGCAGGTGCTGGTGCTGTACGGCGATGTGCCGTTGATCCGCGCGCAGACGCTGCGCGACCTGCTGGCGCAGCCGGGCCGGCTGGCCGTGCTTGTGGCCGATGTCGATGACCCGACCGGTTATGGCCGCGTGCTGCGCGACGCCGAGGGCCGGGTCGGCGCCATCGTCGAACAGAAGGACGCCAGCGATGACCAGCTGCGCGTGCGCACGATCAATACCGGCATCATCACCGCCGAATCGACCGCGCTGCGCCGGTGGCTCTCGCAGCTGTCCAACAGCAACGCGCAGGGCGAGTACTACCTGACCGACGTATTTGCCTTTGCAGCCCGTGAGTTCACCCCGGCCGAGATGGCTCTGGTGGCCGATGTGCAGGAAGCAGAAGGGGCGAACGATCCCTGGCAGCTGGCGCAGCTCGAGCGCGCGTGGCAGCGCCGCGCAGTACGTGCGCTGTGCGCGCAGGGCGCGCGCGTGCTGGACCCGTCACGGCTGGATATCCGCGGCAGCGTGACGGTCGGCAGCGATGTGCTCATCGATGTCGATGTCATTCTTGAGGGCAAGGTGGTGCTGGGAGATGGCGTGACCATCGGCCCGTTCAATCGACTCAAGGACGTGACGCTCGGGCCGGGCACCGAAGTGCGCGCGCACTGCGACCTGGAAGGGGTGGTCACCGAAGGTGCCGCATCGGTCGGTCCGTTCGCCCGGTTGCGCCCGGGCACCGTGCTCGCCGATGGCGTCCACGTAGGCAACTTCGTGGAGACCAAGAAAGTGACCCTCGGCGTGGGCAGCAAGGCCAACCACCTGACCTATCTGGGCGATGCGGTGATCGGCAGCAAGGTGAACATCGGCGCCGGCACCATCACCTGCAACTACGACGGCGTGAACAAGTCGACCACGACCATCGGCGACAATGCCTTCATCGGTTCCAACAGCTCGCTGGTGGCGCCGGTGCTGATCGGCGAGGGCGCCACCATCGCCGCCGGTTCGGTCATCACGCGCACCGCGCCGGACGGCAAGCTGACGCTGGCACGCGCACGGCAGGAAACCATCGATGGCTGGAAGCGGCCGGTCAAGAAATCCTGAGCCACGGATTCCGCATGCCGACGAGCTCGGCGTGCTGCCGGCGATCGAACAGCGTGCCGGCGAACTGCTGAAGGGCCACGAAGCCTATCCGGTGTTCGCCGGCCACGGCCTGGATCTGCAGGCGCTGCGGGACGGCCTCCGGCGTGGGCAGCTGTGGGTGGTGGATGACGCCGAGGGCGGCGGCATCGCCGGTTACCTGCTGGCAGGCGGGCTGTGCGGCGAATTCCATGTGCTGCAGATGGATGTGGACCCGGCGCATGCGCGTCGTGGCCATGGTCGTGCTTTGCTGCGGCACGCGTTGGCAATGGCCAGGACCCAGGGCTATCGCTCTGCGGTGCTGACGACGCTGGCAGACGT
Source organism: Stenotrophomonas sp. GD04145 (assembly GCF_029835135.1). NCBI lineage: Bacteria > Pseudomonadati > Pseudomonadota > Gammaproteobacteria > Lysobacterales > Lysobacteraceae > Stenotrophomonas > Stenotrophomonas sp. GD04145. Next base: position 76,579 of record NZ_JAODZG010000012.1, read on the forward strand.
GCCGTGGAATGCGCCGTTCTATGCCGGCGAGGGATTCGTGGGGCTTGCGCAGGAGGAATGGGGTGACGGGCTGCAGGCCGTGATGGCGGAGGAAGCCGCATTGGGGTTTCCGATGCATCTACGGGTGGCGATGCGGCGTGTCCTGTCTTCGATGGATGGCTGAAGGTCGTTCCGGGGTGCCTTCGCCAATGATGTCGGGCAGCGCCGGGTCATGCCCGGCGGGCGGAGCGACCGCTTCCGCTTCCCGGAGCGTCACCTCACCCCGCCGGCAGCAGGATCGAAACACACAACCCACCCTCACTGCGGTTCTGCAGCGACACCCGTCCACCGTGCGCCTCCACGATCTCCCGGGTCAGCGCCAGTCCCAGCCCGGTGCCGTTGCGCTTGGTCGAATAGAACGGCATCAACGCATTCTGCAGTACCTGCTCGTTCATGCCTTTGCCGCGATCAAGCACATCCAGACGCAGCCACTGGGGCAGGCGGGTCAACTGCACCTGCACGTCATCGTTGGGCGGATCGGCTTCCGCGCAGGCTTCGTGCGCGTTCTTCAGCAGGTTCAGCAGTGCCTGCCCGAACTGCGCGATATCGATGCGGCTGCTCATCTCCTCGTCCGGCTCCTGCTCCATGCCGAACGGAATCTGCTGGCGCAGGCTGGACAGGAACGGGGCCCAGTGCACGGTCTGCAGCTGGGGCTGTGGCAGCTTGGCGAAGCGTGCGTATCCGCGGATGAACCCCTCCAGGTGGCGGGCGCGATCTTCGATGGTGGTGAAGATCTCCGGCAGGCGGTCGAACCGCTCACGCTTGACCAGTTCCCCTCCGGAATGCGCCAGCGAGGCAATCGGTGCCAGCGAATTGTTCAGCTCGTGGCTGATCACCCGGATCACCTTCTTCCAGGTCTGGACTTCCTGCCTGCGCAGCTCGGCGGTGAGCAGACGCACCAGCAGCAGATCATGGGGCCGTCCATTGAGATGGAACGCGCGCCGCGAGAGATGGTAGACCTGCTCGTCATCCTCGTCGCCGTCCTCGCCTTCGGCCTGCACCGCGAACAGGCTGTCGCCGCCGCGGGCGATGGCGTCGCGCAGTTCCACCGGCACCTGCTCCAGCACCTCCTCCAGGCGCTGGCCCTCCAGCTTCCAGCCACCATGCAGCAGCTTGCGCGCAGCCAGGTTGGAGAACACCACACGGGCGATGCCATCACCGCCTGATGCGATCAGCAGCATCGCCACGGGCGTGTTCTGCACCATCGTGTCCAGCAGCAGTTCGCGTTGCACCAGACCCTGGCGCTGCTCGCGCAGCACGTCGCCCAGCTCGCGATGCGCCTTCACCAGGTCACCCAGTTCGTCATTGCCTTCCCAGTGAACGCCGAAGTTGTACTCGCCATCGCGGTAGCTGCTGGTGGTGCCGGACAACGCACGCATCAGCGAGCGGACCGGTGCGGTGGCGCGGCGCAGCGCCCACCACATCAGGGCAAGCAGGATCACCGTGGATACGATGGCCACCGCCCAGCCGTGGTCGAGCCAGTAGGCCAGCAGCCAGGGCAGCGCGGCAGCCAGCGCCAGCACCGGCAGCAGGCGCAGGAACAGGCGGAAGGTGAACGAGCGTCGCTTCATTCGCGCGGAATGCCGTGGCGGTCCATGCGCCGGTACAGTGCCTGGCGGCTGAGACCGAGTTCGGCGGCCGCCTGCGCGATGACCCCATGATTGCGCGCCAGTACCTCCTCGATGCGCGTGCGGTCCGGATCGTTGCCGGCGCTCGGCGCCGGGCGTGGCGCAGCCGGAGCGCGTGGCAGGTTGAGATCGGTCACTTCGATGCGGTTGCCGGTGGCCAGCAGCTCGGCGCGCTGGATCACGTTGCGCAGTTCGCGCACGTTGCCCGGCCACGGGTGCCGTTGCAACGCGGCAGCGGCGGCGCTGGACAACGGCTTGCCGCCCGCCAGGAAGCGTTCGGCCAGCGGCAGGATGTCGCCGGGCCGCTCGGCCAGCGGCGGCAGCACCAGCTCCACGGTGTTGAGGCGGTAGTACAGGTCCTCGCGGAACGTGCCGTCGCGGATCATCGCCGGCAGGTCGGCATTGGTGGCGCTGACCACGCGTACCTTGACCTGGCGTTCGCGGTTGGAGCCCAGGCGCTCGAAGCGACCGGTCTCCAGCACGCGCAGCAGCTTCATCTGCCCGCCCAGCGACAGGTTGCCGATCTCATCCAGGAACAGGGTGCCTCCATCGGCCGCCTCGAACTTGCCTTCGCGCGCCTTGTTGGCACCGGTGTAGGCACCTGCCTCGGCGCCGAACAGCTCGGCTTCGATCAGCTCGGACGGCAGCGCACCACAGTTGACCGTGACGAACGGTCCCTTTGCCACCAGCGAATTGGCCTGGATGATCTGCGCGATCTTCTCCTTGCCGGCGCCATTGGGTCCGGTGATCAGGACCGGCAGTTCGGAGCGTGCGACCTGGCAGGCCAGGGCGATCACGCGTTCACTGGCAGGATCGGCGAAGACGGCACCACTGAGGTCGTACTTCTGTTCCAGCGCGGTGCGCTGGCGCTGCTCGCGTTCGCGCCGACGGTCAAGTTCGCGACGTGCTTCGGACAGTTCCAGCAGGTTGTTGACCGTGGTCAGCAGCTTGCGGTCGTCCCAGGGCTTGGCCAGGTAATCGGCCGCACCGGCCTTGACCAGGTCCACCGCGCTGCTCAGATGGGTCCAGGCGGTCAGCAGGATCACCGGCAGGTCGGGGTGGCGTGCGCGGATCTGTGCGAACAGAGCCTCACCTTCCTCGCCGGAGGTGGTGTCCTCGCTGAAGTTCATGTCCTGGATCACCAGGTCCACCGGCTGCGATTCGAGCAGGGCCAGGCCTTCGGCCGGGCTCTGTGCCTGCAGCGTGTCGATGTCGTGCAGGGAGAACAGCACGTCCAGCGCGGTGCCCACGCTGGCGTTGTCGTCGATGATGAGGATCGCGGGCATGGACCGGTTCTGGAAAAGGGATGGGCAGCGCCGGAGAGAGCTGTAGGTTCCAGGGCGCCGGCAGGAGCCGGCGCCACCCATCAAGCATAGCTAAAAGCTGCCGCCCTGCAGCCGGTGCCGGATCACCGTCGTGGCGGCGGCGGAGCCGGCGGCGGTGGTGGTGCGGTGGGCGGTGACAGCAGGGGCCGCCAGCCAGCCAGGGACACCGGCACGGTCAGCGTCTTTCCATCGCGCTGCAGCAGCAGCCGTACGCTGGATGCGTCGGTGGCCTGCATCGCGGCTGTCAGCTGGTCGACCTGCTGCACGGCGGTATCGTCCACGCGCAGGATGCGGTCGCCACGGCGCACGCCGAAGCGCGCCTCCGGATGCGCCGCATCGACCCGCACGTGGCCGCCCGAGGAAGCCAGCGCCACATGGGCGCCGTCGTCCTGCCAGCTCAGGGTCTGCTGGTTGCTGCTGCCGGCAAGGGCCGGCAGCGGCAGCATCAGCATCATCGCCAGGAAAGGTGCGCGCATGTCAGGCCCCCCGCGTGGCGACGGCCGGAGGCACGGCGGCCGCCCGGCGCGCAGGGCCGAACACGGCGATCTGGCCCAGTGCCCACAGCAGCACCGCACCCAGCGGCAGGTACAGCAGCGGCATGCGAGGCAGCTCGTACATGTTCATCAACCACAGATTGATGGCGTAGGCCGCCAGCATGCCCAGCACGATGCCCAGCGAGGCCAGCAGGAAGTTCTCGGTCTGGAAGTAGCGCAGCACCTGGCCGCGGGTGGCACCGAGGGCACGGCGGATGCCGATCTGCTTGCTGCGCTGCTGCACCCAGAAGCTGGCCAGGCCGACGATGCCCAGCGCCGTCACCACCAGCAGGGCGATGCATACGGTGACCAGCAGCCCGACCATCGCCCGGTCGTTCTTGAAGTAGTCGTTGCGCTGGTCCTCATAGCTGAGCTTCTCGCGCACCAGGCGGTTGGGATCGTTGCGTTCCAGGGCCGCCAGGGCACCCTTCAGCACTTCATCGCGGCGTTCAGGCGTGGTGCGCAGCATGTACGGGCCGCCGCTGGCGAAGTCGGTGCGCACCGGCAGGATCATCGACAGGGTGGTGTTGTTGTTCCAGTCCGTCGGCGGCGCGAGGTGGGCAACCACGCCCACCACGTGCAGCGCCTGCCGACCCATGTAGAAGGTCTTGCCCAGCGGGTTCTGGCCCGGGAACATCTTCTCGGCCACGGCCTGGTTGAGGATCACCGCCGAAGCCTTGTCCGGTGTGGTGCTGGCCGACTTGCGTGCGTCCTCGAAGTCGATGTACTCGCCGGGCAGGAAGTCACGGCCGGCCACCAGCTGCAGGCCCAGGGTGGACAACGCACCTTCGTTGAACATGTACAGCGTCGCCGAGGTCGTCGGCCGTTCCTGGTCGCGCTCGCGCGAGATGCTGGTATTGGACGAGCTGGGGCGGAACGGCAGCTGGTTGACCTTGGTCACGCTGGTCGCACCGGGAACGGCGCGCAGCGCGGCCAGGTCTTCCTGGGTACGCGCCATGGCATTGGTCTGGGTACCGATGCCACTGGTACGGACGATCACCAGTTCGTTCTCGGCCAGGCCGCTGGGCTGGGTGATCTTCTCCACGCGCTGGCTGACCAGGAACAACGCGTTGCAGACGATGGCGCAGGTCAGCGCGATTTCCAGCACGATCAGGGCAGCGGCGGTCTTGTGCCGGCGCAGCGTGCTGAGGATGGGGCGGATATCCATGGCAGTGTCCTTGTGCTTACTGCGACTTGAGCTGGATGGCGGGGGTGACCTGCATGGCACGCCAGGCCGGAAGGAATCCGGCGGCCAGGCTGGCCAGCAGGGTCAGGCCGAGTGCGAGCAACAGCATGCTGCCGTCCAGATGGGCCAGCTGGGCGTACTCCACCGGCTGCCTGCGCACTGCGGCCAGACCGATCAGGGCCAGGCCGATGCCGAGCACACCGCCGACCACGCCGATGGCACCGGCTTCGACCAGGCACTGCAGGAAGATCTGCCCACGGCTGGCACCCAGCGCACGCCGCACGCCGATCTCACCGCTGCGGCGCAGGAACTTGGCCAGCAGCAGACCGACCGTATTGACCAGGCACACGCCCAGGAAGCCCAGCGCCAGCCACATCTGCAGGCGCACGTCGCTGGGCACCGCACCGTTGAAGTCCAGCCACTCCATGACGCTGCGCACACGCACGTTGGCGGGACGCTCGAAGCGGCCTGCAGCGCGCTGCTGGTCGGAGTAGTTCACCAGATAGCGGCGGTAGTCATCGACCTTGCCCGGCTCCAGCTCGACCCAGTACTGGATCCAGGTGCAGGCCGCACTGAGCGAGTGGCTGTCGCCGCCCGGGCCGCCGTCGCGGAAGCAGTTCATGTTGCCGTTGTTGCCGAAATCCAGATCCATGGCAGTGGAGAACGGCACCAGCAGGTCCTCGTCCTTGCCGTAGGAACCGGTGGTCAGGTCGAAGAACTGCGGTTCGGGATTCCATTCCTTCATCACGCCGATCACGCGCAGCGACTGGCTGTTCACGCGGATCTCGCGGCCCACGCTGTTGGCGCCTTGGAACAGCTTTTCATTGATGGCCTTGGACAGCACCACCACGCGGCTGTGTGCATCGTCGTCGCTGGCAGACCAGGCGCGGCCGTACTGCATCGGCACGTTGAACATCGGGAAGAAGTCCGCCGAGGTCCAGCGCGTATCCACCGAGAACGGCTTGAGGGTGCTGCCCTCCGGCTCGACGATGGCACTGCCGCCACTCATCATCGCCTGGTGCACGGCGCGCTTCTCGCGCAGCAGGGCTTCGGCGTCGAACCGCGTCATCTGGCCTTCCGGCTCCTCGTCCGTCAGGTAGCCGGAGCGCGGCCGCGGATCGAGCTGCGCGTAGAACAGGCGGTCGCTCTTCTCCGGAATCGGATCGCCGGACAGGACATGGAACACGGTCAGGGTGGTCATCGAGGCACCGATGCCCAGTGCGATGGCCACCACCATCAGCGCGGTCAGTACCTTGTTGCGGCGGAAGCTGCGTACCGCCAGTCGAGCGTAGTAGGCGAACATGGGCATGCCCTCACTCGTTGACGGCGGCGATGCGGCGCGGGGTGGACAGCACCGGCTCGCGCACCAGGTCGGTGACCTGGCCATCGACGATGTGCACGTTGCGCTGCGCACGCGCGGCCAGTTCTGGATCATGGGTGACCATGACGATGGTGGTGCCGGCCGCGTTGATTTCCTCCAGCAGCTCCATCACGCCACGTGCCATCTGCGTATCCAGGTTGCCGGTCGGTTCGTCGGCCAGCAGCAGGCGCGGGCTGCCGGCGAGGGCACGGGCAATCGCCGCGCGCTGCTGCTGGCCGCCGGACAGTTCGTTCGGGTAGTGCTTCATGCGTGAGCCCAGGCCGACCTGGGTCAGCGCCTTCTCGATGCGCTCACGGCGCTCGCCGGCACTCATCTTGCGGTAGCGAAGCGGCACGTCGACGTTGTCGAACAGGTTCAGGTCCGGAATCAGGTTGAAGCCCTGGAAGATGAAGCCGATCTTCTGGTTGCGCAGGCGGCTGCGCGCATCATCACCGAGCTGGCTGACATCCTCGCCATCAAGCAGGTAGGTGCCGCTGGTGAAGGTCTCCAGCAGGCCGGCGATGTTGAGGAAGGTGGTCTTGCCGGAGCCGGAGGGACCGGTGACGGCGACGAACTCGCCCTCCTTGACCTGCAGTTCCAGCGAGCGCAGTGCATGGGTTTCCACCTGTTCAGTGCGGAAGACCTTGGCGACCGAACGCATTTCGAGCATGTACATGGGGTGTCCTCTCTCCAGGATGTATCAGTTGACGGAGACGCGTTCGGCGTCCTTGAACAGGTCGCTGCCGGAGACCACGATACGGTCGCCCGGCTGCACACCCGACTTGATTTCCACTTCGCCCAGGCTGCTGACGCCCAGTTCCACCGGACGGCGCACCGCCGTGCGGCCATCCATCACGTAGGCCACGCCGTTGCCCTGTTCGACGAACGGGCCGCGCTCGACCTTCAGCACGTTCTTGCGGGTATCCAGCAGCACCCGGACCGACATGCGCTGGCTCTGGCGCAGGCCTTCGGGCTGCTTGTCGGCGAAGCGCACGCGGGCATTGACCTCGCCGTTCACCACTTCCGGCGACACCGCGCTGATCTCGCCCGGGAACGGCTGGCCGTTGCCGCCGGTGAGCTGTGCGGGCATGCCGATGGCCAGATCACGAGCGAAGCTTTCCGGAACCTTGATCTCGACTTCGAACTTGGACAGGTCCACCACGCCCAGCACCGGCGCATTGGCCGCCAGGTTGGTGGACTGGGTGGCCTGCACCTGGCCTACCTGGCCATCAAACGGCGCGCGCAGGGTCAGCGCATCGACCTGGCGCTGCACTTCGGCCACCACCGCCTTCTGGCGATCGGCCAGCAACCGCTTGTTGCGTGCATCCAGGTCGGCGCCCTGGCTCTGCAGGCGGGCATCGGTGGTAGCGTTGGCAAGGCTGATGTCGGCCTTCTTCAGGCTGTCCTGGGCCTTGGCCAGGTCGATCTGCGGCACGGCACCGCCGTCGAAGCCGCGCTGGTAGCGTTGCAGGTCGCGATCGGCAGCCTGGCGCTCGATGGTGGCCTGATCGGTTTCCTTGCGCGACTTGGCGCGGGCCAGCGTTGCGTCCAGCGCGGCGCGGCTGGCCTCGGCTTCCAGGCCAGCCAGGGTGGCCTGTTCCTGGGCCAGCTTGCTGCGCAGTTCCGGGCTGTCGATGATCGCCAGCTCCTGTCCCTTCTTGACCACGTCGCCGGCCACGACCTTCAGGTCCACGGTACCGGCGGAGATCGCATACAGCACCGGGCTGTTGGCGGCGATCACACGGCCGTCGGCAGCGATGTCACGCACCAGGTCGCCACGTTGCACTTCGGCGATGCGCACCCGGCTGCTGTCGAACGAGCGGCTGGCGTTTGCCCAGGCGTACACGGCCCAGCCGATGCCGGCGAGCAGGGCGATGCTGCCCAGTGCCGGCCAACGGTAGCGATGCCAGGCGGCGGCGGTCGGGCGGGCCGGGGTGGAGGAAACGATCTGGTCCTGGGCGGAAGTGTCGCGGATCATCGGGTTCGTGCCTGACGGTGGTGATCCATACCAAGCACGTTGCGTGCCAACTTTATTTCCTTTCCTATCAATAAGTTGCAATTCGAGTGGCGGTGTCCGGGTGTCCGCGGACACCTGTGCGGACACATTCATTAAGCGGACAGGAGGGGGAAACCGGACACGCACGCTAGAATGCCGCGACCGTCTTCAAGGAAATGCGTGACATGTGTGGAATCGTGGGAGCGATCGCTGATCGCGACGTGGTGCCGGTGCTGATCGAAGGTCTGAAGCGACTGGAGTACCGCGGCTACGATTCTTCAGGCATCGCGGTGATCGACGCGACCGATCGCCCTGACGTGCACCGCGTCCGCCGCACCGGCCGGGTCGCCGAGATGGCCGCTGCCGCCGCCGCCGAGGGGTTCAATGCGCAGCTGGGTATCGGCCATACGCGTTGGGCCACCCATGGCGGCGTCACCGAGGCCAATGCGCATCCGCACATCAGCCAGGGCGTGGCCCTGGTCCACAACGGCATCATCGAGAACCATGAAGAACAGCGCGAGCGGCTGCGCGCGCTGGGCTACACCTTCGAGTCGCAGACCGACACCGAAGTGATCGCCCACCTGATCCATCATCATCTGCAGAGCGGTGACGATCTGCTGGTGGCGCTGCAGCGCACCGTGAAGGAACTGACCGGCGCCTATGCACTGGCCGTGGTCAGCCGTGCCGAGCCGGAGCGCTTCGTCTGCGCACGCATGGGCTGCCCGCTGCTGGTCGGCCTGGGCGAGGGCGAGAATTTCGTTGCCTCCGATGTCTCGGCGGTGATCTCGGCCACCCGCAAGGTGATCTTCCTGGAGGAGGGCGACACGGCCGAGGTGCGCCGCGAGGGTGTGCGCATCTTCGACGAGCACGATCATCCGGTACAGCGCGAGGTGCACCTGTCCGACGTGTCGCTGGCCTCGCTGGAACTCGGCCCTTACCGCCATTTCATGCAGAAGGAAATCCACGAGCAGCCGCGCGCGCTGGGTGACACCATCGAGGCGGCGATCGACGCCGGTGGCTTCCCGGCCGAGCTGTTCGGCAGGAATGCCGAGGCGGTGCTGGCGGGCATCGAAGGCGTGCAGATCCTGGCGTGTGGCACCAGCTACTACGCCGGCCTGACCGCGCGCTACTGGATCGAGTCCATCGCCGGCCTGCCGTGCAGCGTGGAGATCGCCAGCGAGTACCGCTACCGCGCGGCGTACGCGAACCCGAAGCACCTGGTGGTGACGATCTCCCAGTCCGGCGAAACGCTGGACACGATGGAGGCGCTGAAGTACGCCAAGTCGCTCGGCCACCAGCACACGCTGTCGATCTGCAACGTGCCGGAAAGCGCGATTCCACGCGCCAGTGAACTGGTCTGCTATACCCGTGCCGGGGCCGAGATCGGCGTGGCTTCGACCAAGGCGTTCACTACCCAGCTGGCCGCGCTGTTCCAGCTGACCGTGGTGCTGGGCAAGCTGCATGGGCGCGTCGATGCCGCACAGGAAGCCGACTATCTGGAGCAGCTGCGCTTCCTGCCGGGCAGCGTGCAGCACGCGTTGAACCTGGAGCCGCAGATCGCGGCCTGGGCCGAGCGCTTCGCGCGCAAATCCAACGCGCTGTTCCTGGGCCGTGGACTGCACTATCCGATCGCACTGGAAGGTTCGCTCAAGCTCAAGGAGATCTCCTATATCCACGCCGAGGCGTATCCGGCGGGCGAGCTCAAGCACGGTCCGCTGGCGCTGGTGGACGAGGACATGCCGGTGGTGGTGATCGCCCCCAACGACAGCCTGCTGGAGAAGGTGAAGTCGAACATGCAGGAGGTCCGTGCGCGCGGTGGCGAGCTGTTCGTGTTCGCCGACCAGGACAGCAACTTCTCCGAAAGCGAAGGCGTGCATGTGATCCGTACGCCGCGCCACGCGGGCGTGCTCAGTCCGGTGGTGCATACCATTCCGGTGCAGCTGCTCGCCTACCACACCGCACTGGCGCGTGGCACCGACGTGGACAAGCCGCGCAACCTGGCCAAGAGCGTGACGGTGGAGTAACCGCCATCGGCTGCATGGGATGCTTCAGGTGAAGGGGGCCGCGTGGCCCCCTTTCGTTTGCGCCGCTCACAGCGCCAAGTGGGACACCCGCAGGGTGTTCTGTCCGCGTTCGGCAGCAGGCCATCAATCTTTAACGCGCGGCACCGCGCGTGTTCAGCGGCGGTTTCAGCCGCAGTGCCATTCTCTGGATCGTCGGCAGGTTCCCACGACGTACTGTCCTATCGATGCCGGTAGTGACCGAGGATCGCAGTCGTAGAATCGAGCCGACCGAGATACGGGTTGCGTTGCCGGACCCGCCTCGTTCGCGTTGCAGCACCTCGCCTTGCCGATGCATTTCCCATGGGCAGACCGGTGCGCCAGACGTGCGCTGAAAGGTCTGTTCCCGGGGAGGGGGCGAATCGGAAGAGCACACTTTTTTGACTTCAGTGACCTGCAACAGGAAACAAGAATGAACGTCCGCGAACTCCTGCAATCCAAGAAAGAAGCTGTCATCACCATCGATGCGGAAGACACCATCGGTGCCGCCGCCCACAAGATGAGCGCGAACAGGATCGCTGCCCTGGTGGTGATGAAGGATGATGCGCCGGTCGGCATCATCTCCGAGAAAGACATCGTGCGTACCCTGGCTGACGATGGCCCGCAGGCCGGCCGCCGGGTGATTTCCACCTTGCCATCCACGGGACTGGAAGGCATCGCACCGGAGGCCACCCTGAAGCAGGCCATGTCGTTGATGACGTACTCGCGGCGCCGTCATCTGATGGTCACCGATGGCACGCGGCTGGTCGGCATCCTCAGCCTGGGCGACATCGTGAAGAATCTGCTGGGCGAGCTGGAGCTGGAAAAGGCCGTGCTGCAGGACATCTACATGGCCGCGCATTGACGCCGGCGCAGTAGAAAAAAGAAGCCGGGCACTGCCCGGCTTCTTCGTTCACGGCATCGGTGGAATCAGAACGTCACCTTCACCGAATCGGCGCTGTAGCGCGCCGGGCCGTGATAGACCACCTCGATGTTGTTGCCATCCGGGTCAAGCACGAACGCGCCGTAGTAGCCCGGATGATAGGGGCGCTCGCCCGGTGCGCCGTTGTCGGTGCCGCCAGCGGCGATGGCGGCAGCATGAAACGCATCGACGGTCGCCGCATCGCGCGCCTGGAATGCCAGGTGGTGGCGTCCGGTCAGCTGGCCGGCAGCGGCTTCGCTGCTGGCGGTGGAAATGAACAGCTCGTCAGCCCAGAAATAGTCCGGCCCTTCGCCGGCAACCGGAATGCCGATCGTGTCGAACACCGCCTGGTAGAAGCGGCGGCTGGCCGGCAGGTCGCGCACCACCAGCTGCAGGTGGTCGATCAATCGACCGCGGTGCAATTCCATAGTTTCCATGCGTACCTCTACAGAAAAGGGGACAGTGTGGATAGCGCCGGGCCGCGCCCGGCGAGCGCGCAGCGCGGCCTGCTTCCCATGCGATGAATATCGGAGCAAGGCCGCCGGGCATGGCCTGGCGCCAGCGCAATTGTGCCCCTTTCCGGATCAGGCGTTGGCGATGATTTCCACCCAGTAGCCGTCGGGGTCCTTGATGAAGGCGATGTTCTTCATGCGACCGTCGGTCAGGCGCTTCTGGAACGGCACGCCCAGATCCTCGAAGCGTTGGCAGGCAGCTTCCAGCTCGGGCACCGAGACGCAGATGTGGCCGAAGCCGCGCGGATCGCTGTTGCCGTCGTGGTAGACCGGGCCATCCTGGGCTTCAGTGCCGTGGTTGTGGGTCAGCTCCAGCACGCCCGGCAGGCCGGCCATCCACAGGCGGCGCTCGGCATCGTCTTCCGGCACCACGGCGCCGGACGGCACGTAGGCCAGGAAATACAGGCTGAACTGCGCTTCGGCGAAGTCACGCTTGTCGATCAGCCGGTAGCCCAGCACGCGGGTGTAGAAGTCCAGCGAGGCGGTGATGTCCTTCACCCGCAGCATGGTGTGGTTGAACACGAAGCCGGTGGTTTCGGCCGGGGCCTGGGCGGCGACGCCGGGGACCTGTTGGAGGGAAGAAAGGCTCATGATTCGCGTCCTGTCAGCAATAGAGGGAAATGACCCGCGGAGAGTGGCTGGAAGTTGCATCTGAAACCGGCAGTTGCCGGAACCCGCACTTCGCTTGCATCCTCGTTGTCGATCTGGGATCGTCAGGTCATGTTGCAGCGCAGGATAATCGGTGTGCGTCCGCAATGGGATGAGCGCTTCCGCAACGCCGGGTGAAATACCTGCAACCGGAGCAGTACGGCGCGGCAGTGGGACGCAGGGGAATCCGGCAGGGATGGCGAGACGCCCGCGCATCGTCGCGGGCGGTTGACAGCCCGTTGCCTGCCGCGCTAATGATTGTATGTATATACAAATAACCGAGGGTCTTCAGGGGTCCCATGCCTTACCGCCGATGGCTGCCGCTGCTGCTGATGGCCGTGCTCCTCTTCGAAGGTGTCTTCGGAGCGTGGGCGGGGACGCGCATGGCGCTGCCTGGCGGGGACGCTGCAGGCTCCGCGGGCCGGGCGATTGCGGGCTGCCAGGCAACACCGCGCAGCGCGGCACCGGCGTCGGGCCACACCCGCCATGATCAGGCGCCGGTGGCCGCCGGCGACGTGCACAAGGATCACTGCAGCTGTGTCGATGCGGCCGGCTGCGACTGCCGCTGCCTGTTGAGTCTCTACCCTCCGATGCCATCGCTGCTGCTGCCCAGCGCCCATCCGCGCATCGCGCTGGACATTGCGCTGCCGGCACTGATCCTGCCTGCCAGCAAACTTTCCCGCGTATTCCGACCTCCCATCGCCTGAGCGGCTGTCCCCGCGTCGACATGACGCCGTCGTGTCCCTTTGCCCGAATCGTGGCGGGGGCACCCAGAGACAGTATTCCTGCGGGAGAGAGAACATGTATCTGAAGTCCAATGCCATGGCTGCGGCCATCGGCAGTCTGCTGTGCGTCTCCGTTGTCCACTCCGTCGCCGCGCAGGATGCGCAGTCGCCCGATGCGAAGGCACGCACGCTGGATACCGTGCAGGTGACCGGCAGCCACATCAAGCGCGCGCAGCTGTCAGGCGTCGGCCCGGTGAGCGTGGTCGATGCCGAGGCCATCGAACGTTCCGGCGCCACCTCGGTGGAAACCCTGCTGCAGCGCCTGCCGGCCTCGGCAGGGTTCGCGGGCAGCCAGAGCAATGCGTACTGGGCCGAGAACGGCTACGGCACCACCCAGGTCAATCTGCGCGGTCTCGGCATCAACCGGACCCTGGTCCTGCTCAACGGCCGGCGCATCGTCAATGGCGGCACCGGCGCCAACAGTTCGGTCGACCTCAATGTCATTCCGGTCTCACTGATCGAGCGCGTGGAGGTGCTCAAGGACGGTGCATCGGCAATCTATGGCGCCGATGCGGTGGCTGGCGTGGTCAACATCATCACCAAGCAGGGATTCGAGGGTGCCGAAGCGGTGGTGCGCTATGGCCAGACCAGCCAGGGCGACGGCGAGGAAACCTCGGTCGATGTCAGCTGGGGTGTCAGCAGCGAACGCGGCTCGCTGATGGCTGCGGTCAGCTACTTCGACAGCGGAGCGGTCAACATGGCCTCGCGCGCGCCCTGCGGCCTGATCGAATCCGATGGCCGGCTGGTCTGCTCCGGCAGTTCGTCCACCATCGGTGGTCGTGCACTGCTGGCGGATGGCCGACGGGTCAACTTCAACCAGGTGCCCGGAGGCGACGGCGATTTCTACGAGCCCTATTCGGCGGCCAAGCACAACTACAACGGCAATCCCACGCTCAACGCGGTCAACCCGATCGAGCGGCTCAGCCTGAGCGTGTTCGGCGACAGCCAGTTGAATGACAGCACACGCGCGTTCATCGAAGCGATGTACACCAACCGCCAGTCCAGGCAGCTGGCGACCTCGGGTGGGCTGGGTGTCTACCGGCCGATCAACATCGCCGCCGACCATCCGACCAATCCCACCGGGCAGGATCTGCTGCTGCAGCGCCGGCGCCTGGAAGAGGCCGGTCCCCGCCACTTCTTCCAGGAGACCGACACCTACCGGGTGGTAGCGGGCCTGAAAGGCCAGTTCGGCACCAGCTGGGACTGGTCGGTGGCCTTCAACTGGGGGCGCAACACCGGCGTGGATGGTTCGGACAATGTCGCCAACCTCGATCGCGTCGACCAGACGCTGGACCGGTCCCTGTGCAGTACCGCGCCCGGCGCAGCGATTCCCTGCGGCGACTATCTCGGCTACGGGGACCTGAGCCGTGACGTGCTGGATTACATCCTGTACACCTCGCGCGATACCGGCGGAAACGAGCAGAAGAGCTTCACCGCCAATCTCAGCGGGCAGATCTTCGAGCTGCCGGCAGGCTGGGTGGGATTCGCCGCGGGCGTGGAGGTGCGCAGGGAGCGCGGTTGGCGTGATCCGGATCCGTTGACCGTGCTCGGCATCGGCAACACCAACCAGCAGGATCCGATCACCGGGCGATACACGGCCAAGGAAGCGTACATGGAGCTGGCGGTGCCGCTGCTGCAGGACGCGGTCATCGCAGATTCGCTGTACCTCAACCTGGCCGGCCGCGTGTCCGACTACGACCTGTTCGGGCGCGACTTCAACTACAAGGCCGGGCTGGACTGGCAGGTCAGCCCTTCGCTGAAGCTGCGCAGCACCTATGCCACGGCATTCCGCATTCCCAACATTCCCGAACTGTTCGGTGGCGTGTCCGAGGGCAACCTCACCACCACCGACCCCTGCAGTGGCTGGAGCGGACTGCAGGCCAGCTCGGTCGTGCGTGCGAACTGCCAGGCCGATGGCGTGCCGGCTGGTTACGTGCAGCCGGGCAACACCATCCTGACCACGTCCGGCGGCAATGCGGATCTCGAGCCGGAAGATGCGACCTCCTTCACCGCCGGGGTGGTGTGGACACCCACGTTCGCACCCGGGCTGACGCTCACCCTGGACTACTACCGCATCCGCATCGAAAACGCGATCCAGCGCATCGCCGGTTCCACCAAGCTGGCCATCTGCTACAACACTCCCTCGCTGGCGCATCCGTTCTGCGACGCCAGCAACTTCACCCGCGACCCGCGCACCGGCGAAGTGAACTACCTGTCGTCGCAGCCGGTGAACACGGCCGATGAACAGGTCAGTGGCTACGACCTGGGCGCACTCTACGAGTTCAAGCCGTGGGGCATGGACGCCAGCATCAGTGCCGACATCTCCTACCTTCAGCGTTATGACGTGCGCCCGTATGCCGGAGCAGAGGTGATCACGTATGCCGGCAGGATCACCGGCGGCCGTGGCAGCTATGCCAAGTGGCGTGGACTGATGTCGATGAACGCGTCCCGTGGGCAATGGTCCGGTACCTGGACCACCCAGTACATCGGCCGGGCCGACGACATCAATGCCGCGCGTGGCGACATCGGTGATCATGCGCCATCGGTGTTCTATCACAATCTCCAGCTCAGGTACGCGGTCAGCAAGGCGCTGGATGTGGCGCTGGGCGTGGACAACGTCTTTGATCGCTCGGCGCCGTTCATCCAGAGCTATACCGACGCCAACACAGACACCATGACCTACGACCTGCTCGGTCGTCGCTGGTATGCACGCATCGGCTACCGCTGGTGATCGCACGCGCCCCCGTCGCCTGCGGCGGGGGTGCTCCGCAAGGGAGAGAAGGTAGATGAAACCCGCATTCTGGGCGCGCCGCGCCCACAAATGGATCGGACTGGTGATCGGTGTGCAGGCGCTGCTGTGGATGCTCAGCGGGGTCTACATGACCGTGGTGCCGCTGCAGGTGATCCATGGCGACCACCTGGCGCATGTCCGTGGCGAACCGCTGGCGCCGGTGCATGATCGGGTCGGTGTCGATGTGCTGGCCGCGCGTTATCCCGGCCTGCAGTCGTTCCGCCTCAAGCGGCTGCTGGAGCGTGAGGTCTACGACGTGCAGCGCGGACCGGAACGCTTCCTGGTCGATGCCCGCAGTGGAGAGCGCCTGCCGCGGCTGGACCGGGATGGCGCCATCGCGCTGGCCACAGCGCTGTACCAGGGCGCAGGCGAGGTCGCGCGGGTGGAATGGGTGACCCGTGCGCCGTCGGAAGTGAAGACGCGACCGGTGCCGATGTGGGCCATCCATTTCGCTGACCGCGGAAGCACCACGCTGTACCTGTCACCGGACAGCGGCGAACTGCTGGCGCGCCGGCACAGCCTGTGGCGCTGGTTCGATTTCCTGTGGATGTTCCACATCATGGACTACGAGCAGCGCACCGACGTCAACAATGGCCTGCTGCGCGTCGCATCGGTGATCGGACTGGCATTCGGTCTCAGTGGCGTGTGGCTGCTGTTCTACAGCTTCGGCCAGAGGAGGCGCGCATGACGCCGTGGCTGCGCCGGCTGCACAGGTGGATCGGGGTGCTGGTCGGACTGCAGTTCCTGGTCTGGCTCGGCAGTGGACTGGGCATGAGCCTGCTTGACCCGGACCGGATCGCCGGCACTCCGCAGCGGGCTGCGCCCGCGGCGCCCCTGGCATGGCCGGCAGACACCGTCTCACCGGCCGATGCACTGCGAGCCGCACGATGGCCGGCCGCGACCCTGGACAGCGGCTGGCTGCTGCAGACGCCGGTGTATCGACTGCAGTCAGCGGAAGGCACCGAGGTGATCGATGCGCGTGATGGCAGGCGCATCACCATCGATCCGGTGATCGCGCTGCGCGTCGCGCAGGCCGCCTACCGTGGTCAGGGCGTGCCCGCAGTGCCGGTGCATCTGGCGCACAGTCTGGAGACGCGCAGCCATCCCGATCCGGTCTGGCGGGTGGACTTCGGTGATGCGCAGGACACCACCGTCTACGTCTCCGCCGACAGTGGACAGGTGCTCGAGCATCGCACCGCAACGTGGCGGCTGTTCGATGTGTTCTGGATGCTGCATATCATGGACTACGCGGCGCGGGCCAACTTCAACAATCCGCTGGTGGTGGGGATGGGGCTGGGGGGGCTGTGGATGGCCTTGACCGGCGCGTGGCTGCTGCTGGCAAGCGTCCGCCTGCATGAGTTCGTTCCACATCGATGGCGCAGCCGCCGGCAGTTGGCAGTGTTCGCCCCGGGAGGCACGCACCTGCGCACCGTGGCCGCGGCGCAGGGGGACAGTGTCTACCTGGCGCTGGCCCGCGAAGGCGTGAACCTGCCTTCCAACTGCGGCGGCGGGCAGAGCTGTGGACTGTGCGAAGTCCGGGTCCGTGGACAGGCTGGAACCCCTTCCGCCGCAGATCGGGCGCACCTGGCCGGGTCGCGCCTGAAGGTCGGCTGCCGGCTCGCCTGCAACCTGCAGGTGGAGGCGGATATGGAGATCGAGGTAGCCGGCGGTGCCAGCCTGTGGACCGAGCATGAGGCAACGGTCGAGCGGATCGAAGCGGTGACCCCGTTCCTGCGCGAGATCCACCTGCGTCCGGACCACGCCGCCGACGCACTCTATCAACCCGGCTGCTACCTGCAGCTGCATGTGCCCGAATACGAGCTGCCCCGTTCCGCGCTCTGGCATCCGGACGAACACCGGCAGGACTGGGCATCGTTGGCCCTGCCGGAAACCCTGCACAACAAGACGGCGGTGCGTCGTTCGTACTCGCTGGCGATGCCGGTTGCCGCCGAAGCGGGGCGCCTGGTGCTGCTGGCCCGGTTCAGCCCTGGCTGGCAGCAGGGCAAGCGGCATCCGCCGGGCAAAGGGTCCAGCTATCTGTACTCGTTGCGCCCCGGCGATCGCGTCCGCTACAGCGGACCGTTCGGTGATTTCGCGCTCAGCGGCGTGTCCCGGGAAAAGATCTTCATCGGAGCCGGCGCCGGCATGGCGCCGCTGCGGGCGATGATCGAACATCGGCTTTCCGAGGGAGGGCAGGAGCGCATCCACTACTGGTACGGTGCCCGCAGCGACCGCGATTGCCCCTACATGGCGCAGATGCAGGCCCTGCAGGCAGCGCACGCGAACTTCAGCTGGCATCCCGTCTGGTCCGGGCAGGGAACTGGCCGGCGCGTGCATGACGCCATCCATGAGGATCTGCTGCAGCGGCATCCGGATCTTTCCGGCTGCGAGTTCTACCTGTGCGGGCCACCACCGATGCTGGCCGCGACCCGGCAGCTGCTGCAGCGGCTGGGGGTGACGGAAGAGCGGATCGCATACGACGATTTCAAGATCTGAAGTGGAGGCGCCGTGGCCGTGCAGGGCGGCCGCGGCGCCCGTTGCAGCGGTGCGGGCGGAGTAGAATGCGCAGCTGTACTCACCGAAGTGGCGTTCCATGTCCCAGCGCGCCTGGGTGGCTGCGGCCATCCGCAAGATCGAAGCCGATTTCAACCGGTCCGCCGATACCCACCTGATCCCGATGGCGCTGCCCGGGTTCGAAGGCATCGATGTCTACCTGAAGGATGAATCCAGCCACCCCACCGGCAGCCTCAAGCACCGCTTGGCGCGTTCGCTGTTCCTGTACGCGCTGGCCAACGGCTGGCTGCGCGAAGGGCGGCCGGTGATCGAGGCGTCGAGCGGCTCGACCGCCGTGTCCGAAGCGTATTTCGCACGCCTGCTGGGGCTGCCCTTCATCGCGGTGATTCCGGCCACGACCTCGCCGGAAAAGATCGCTGCCATCGAATTCCATGGTGGCCGCTGCCACCTGGTCGAGCGCGCCTGTGATCTCAACTGCGAATCGGAACGGCTGGCGCGCGAAACCGGCGGTCACTTCATGGACCAGTTCACCTACGCCGAACGGGCCACTGACTGGCGCGCCAACAACAACATCGCCGAGTCCATCTTCAAGCAGATGGCCGAAGAGCCCAGCCCGGTACCCGAGTGGATCGTTTGCAGCCCAGGCACCGGCGGCACTGCGGCCACGCTGGGCCGCTACGTCAGCTACCGGCGGCACGACACCCGCATCCTCTGCGCGGATCCGGAGATCTCGGTGTTCTTCGAGGGCTACCAGGCGGCGGTGGCGGGCGAGCAGCAGTGGCGTGACCTGACCTGCAGCGGTGGCTCCCGTGTGGAAGGCATCGGCCGACCGCGGGTGGAGCCGAGCTTCATTCCAACCAGCGTCGATGCGATGGTGAAGGTGCCGGATGCATTGAGCCTGGCAGCCATGCGCCACGTCAGCCGGCAGCTCGGTCGGCGCGTGGGAGGCTCCACCGGCACCAACTTCATCGGTGTGCTGCAGGCGGCGCAGTGGATGCGCGAAGCCGGCCGCCACGGCAGCATCGTCAGCATCCTGTGCGACAGTGGCGAGCGCTACGCGCAGAGCTATTACGACCCGGCGTGGTACGCACGACAGGGCATCGATGTGGACGGTGCCGATGCGCAGCTGGCCGCGGCCGTGGCTGGTCAGGGCCTGCCTGCGC